>NZ_JAXION010000066.1:0-24322 GCF_049311045.1 Rhodococcus sp. 7Tela_A2
GGGGGGGGGGGGGGGGGCCGCGCCCCCCCCCCCCGGGGGGGGGGGGCCCCCCCCCGGGGGGGGGCCCCACCCGGGCCCCCCCCCCCCCCGTCGCATGTTTGGCGCTCCCGTACCGCGGGTACAAGTCCGGTACCGATAGGTCGGTCCAGCAGTGCGCCGCCCTCGCATCGAATGCACCGCGTGCCGCGCTTGGCACCGGCGAGGCGAAAGCGATACTGCTGATGGATCCGACGTATTTCGAACGGCTCATCGCCGCACTCTGGACGAGGTGTTCTCCACGCCCCCGATGGGCTCCCGCCCTCGGTGACGGGTGGATGAAAGCCCCGAGCCCCGTGCCTGCCGACCGTGTCGTCAGCATGCGCGCTCCGGAGTCACCGCGCGAATCAGCGCAGGTCGCCGGCTCGTCTTCAGCTCGGCATCGGATGCACACAACGCTCGCGCAGTGGGAGGCGGCGCCCCTCCGCTGTCGAGAGCACCGGCGCTACGGCCGCGGTCGGCAGCAGTAGCCGACTCCGACCGGCCACCGGAATACGCGAAAGAAGAAAGAGGAAGATCATGCGAATCGCGATGGTATCCGACGACATCAGCCCGCTCGCCACCTGCGGGCGTGCGGACACGGACCGCCGGAAAGCGCATAGTGCCGAGTTGTTCGCCGCTCTCGCCCGTGCGGGCCACGACGTGACCGTCTACACCCGGCGCGACAATCCTGATCTCCCCGAACGCGTCACCACAGCTCACGGATACACGGTGGTCCATGTACCCGCGGGCCCGGCAGCCCCGCTGGTGGAAGACGAAGTGCTGCCGACGATGGGCACGTTCGCAGGCTTCCTGGAAGCGGACTGGATGCGGCACCGTCCCGACGTCGCGCATGCGCATTCGTGGACATCGGGAATCGCCACCCAACTCGCCGCCCGAGCGCTCTCCCTCCCTACCGTGCAGACCTTCGCCACCCTCAGCGTTGCCGAATCCGCGCTGCAATCCGGTGGGGAGATGGACCTTTCGAGCCGGATGCGGCTCGAACGTGTGCTGGCGAAGGGAGCACATCATGTGGTCGCGACGTGCTCGGAACAAGTCTTCGAGTTGTCTCGGATGGGTCTGCCACGAACACGGGCGTCGGTAGTCCCGTCCGGCGTCGACGTCGACCACTTCACCGTCGCCGGATTCGGCACGGTCCCGTCGTCCCGTGGACGGTACCGGCTCGTGGCGGCGGGGCGGCCGGCGCCGGAGGACGGGTTCGACACCGCCGTCACGGCGTTGTCGCTGCTGCCCGACACCGAACTCGTCATCGCCGGGGGAGCCGCGCACGACGACGCGGCGGCGGACGAAACGGACCGATTGCTCGCGCTCGCCGACGAACTCGGGGTGCGCGAGCGAGTGCACATGGAGGGGCACGTCACGCGAGACAGGATGCCCGCATTGTTGCGTTCGGCCGACGTGGTGCTGTGCCCGTCGCGGTACGAACCGTTCGGGATCGTGGCGCTCGAGGCCATGGCGTGCGGACGCCCGGTGGTGGCGACCGCAGTCGCGAGCCTGCGCGACATCGTGGTCGACGGGGTGACCGGGCTCCTCGTACCACCGCGCTCCCCGCACGCCGTCGCTACGGCCGTACGGGAACTGATCGCTGATCCGGTGCAGCACGGCGCTTTCGGTGTCGCGGGGCGCGATCGTGCCGAAACGCGCTATTCCTGGGGACGGGCCGTCGTCGACCTTGTCGGTGCCTACGAACGCGCCGTCCGGCAGTCCTTCGCCGAACCCGTCACGGTCCGCGCCGGCGCCTCCCGGTCGGGAGCACTGTGAGACCGGCGGCAGCGAGCGCTTCGGACCGGCCTCCGGCGACACGCGTCCCGACGCCCGCCGGATGCACCCCGCTCGCCCGGTGAGCCTCTAGCATCGGGCGCGTGACCGCCGCGCCCGACAGCACCAGCCCCTCCGCGCCGCTGCGGATACTCCTCTACAGCGACGACGCGGGTGTGCGCGCGCAGTTGAGGTCGGCGCTCGGAGACCGGGTGCACCCCGACCTGCCCCGGCTCGAGTACCTCGAAGTGGCCACCGCGCCGGTGGTGATCGCACATATGGACGCGGGCGACGTCGACCTCGCGATACTCGACGGTGAGACGGCGCCCGCGGGCGGACTCGGCATCGCGAAACAGCTCAAGGACGAGATCGATCCGTGCCCACCGATCGTGGTGCTCACAGGCAGAGCCGATGACGCGTGGCTCGCGTCCTGGTCACGTGCCGAGGCGGTCGTCACGCGCCCGATCGATCCACTGACGCTCGCGCGTGAAGTGGTACGACTGCTGCGTCCGGCCGGCCGCTGAACCGCCCGCGGGCCGATACCGAACCGACCGCTCCGTACCGAACGGCGCGCACGAACCTACCCCATCCGTACCTCGCTCCCGAGCGGACACGCGCGACGGAATTCTGCATCCGAAATCGCTGACAACTGCGGCACGAACGCTACTAGTGTGTGTGCGGTAGCTCACATGTGACCGAGTTGTCCCGGATTGCCGGGCTCGGGCACCGGGGACCGAGGTTCTGTGACTACGGCACGACCGGGAGACGTCAGCGGAACCGGAGGTGGCGATGAACGTCTATGTACCGATCCTGGTGCTGGGAGCGATCGCTGTCGCGTTCGCGGTGTTCTCGGTGGTCGTCGCTTCGATAGCCGGGCCGAGTCGCTACAACCGTGCCAAGCTCGAAGCCTACGAATGCGGCATCGATCCGACACCGCAGCCCGTCGGAGGCGGACGTTTTCCAGTCAAGTACTACCTCACGGCCATGCTGTTCATCATTTTCGATATCGAAATCGTCTTCCTGTATCCGTGGGCGGTGAATTTCGACGCGCTGGGCGTGTTCGGACTGCTCGCGATGGGGTTGTTCATGGTCAATGTGTTCGTCGCGTACGCCTACGAATGGAAACGCGGAGGACTCGCCTGGGAGTAGCCCGCGTGACGCACCGGCCGAGGGCGGTGTCGTCGAAGTGGCTGCGCGAGAAAGTGATCCACACCAACGACGCAAGTGGTAGGAGTCGAACATGGGTCTCGAGGAGAAGGTGCCGAGCGGATTTCTGCTGAGCACGGTCGAAACCCTCGCAGGATTCGCACGCAAGGGTTCGCTGTGGCCGGCGTCCTTCGGCCTCGCGTGCTGCGCGATCGAAATGATGTCCACCGCGGGAGGCCGCTACGACCTCGCACGATTCGGGATGGAAGCCTTCCGGGCGTCCCCCCGGCAGGCCGACGTCATGATCGTCGCCGGCCGGGTGAGCCAGAAGATGGCGCCGGCGCTGCGCCAGGTCTACGACCAGATGGTCGAGCCCAAATGGGTGCTCTCCATGGGGGTGTGCGCATCGTCGGGCGGCATGTTCAACAATTACGCCATCGTCCAGGGCGTCGACCATGTGGTGCCGGTCGATATCTACCTACCCGGGTGCCCCCCGCGCCCGGAAATGCTGATCCACGCGATTCTGGCGCTGCACGAGAAGATCGCGCACATGCCCCTCGGTGCCAACCGCGCCGACGCTGTGCGCGCAGCCGAGGAGGCCGCACTCTCGGCACGCCCGCTCATCGAGTTGACGGTGCCTCGGCGATGACGGGCGAACACCCCACTGAGGCCGGCCGGGAACAGATCGGCCCCGAGACCGGCAGGGAGCAGATCGATGTCCGGCGCGGCATGTTCGGTGCCCGCGACAGCGGCGACACCTCCGGGTACGGGCGCCTCGTACGGAGGATCACCCTGCCCGGCAGTTCGCCCCGGCCCTACGGCGGCTATTTCGACGACGTGGCCGACGCCCTCGACGATGCGCTCGCGCCCACCGCGGGGGAGGAATTCGCCGACGCGGTCGAGAAGATCGTCGTCTTCCGCGACGAAATGACGATCCATGTCCGCCGAGAGCATCTGCCGCACGTCGCCCTCGCCCTGCGCAACGACGCCGCGTTGCGGTTCGAACTGTGCCTGGGAGTCAGCGGGGTGCACTATCCGGAGGAGACCGGCCGCGAACTCCACGCGGTGTACGCCCTCATGTCCATCACACACAACCGGCGCGTGCGACTCGAAGTCACTGCGCCCGAGTCCGATCCGCACATCCCGTCGCTCTACGCCATCTATCCGACCAACGACTGGCACGAGCGTGAAACGTACGACTTCTTCGGGATCAGGTTCGACGGTCACCCCGCGCTGACCCGGATCGAGATGCCCGACGACTGGTCCGGGCATCCCCAGCGCAAGGACTACCCGCTCGGCGGGATCCCCGTGGAGTACAAGGGCGCCACCATCGCGCCTCCGGACGAACGGAGGGCATACAGCTGATGAGCGACACAGCAGCCACGTCCGGCGGCGCGCGTGACGACACCACCATCCTCACCGCATCCGGCCAGGACTGGGACGAGGTCGTCACGGCCGCCGCGGCGGCGGGCGAAGACCACATCGTGGTCAACATGGGCCCGCAGCACCCGTCCACGCACGGCGTCCTTCGGCTCGTCCTCGAGATCGACGGCGAAACCATCACCGAAGCGCGATGCAGTATCGGCTATCTGCACACCGGTATCGAGAAGAACGTCGAATACCGCAACTGGACGCAGGGCGTCACGTTCGTCACCCGCATGGACTATCTCGCGCCGTTCTTCAACGAGGCTGCGTACTGCCTCGGCGTGGAGAAACTGCTCGACATCACCCACCTCGTGCCCGAGCGGGCCGACGTCATCCGGGTGATGCTCATGGAACTCAATCGGATTTCCTCGCACATGGTCGCCCTCGCGACCGGAGGCATGGAACTCGGCGCCACCACGCCGATGCTGTTCGGCTTCCGCGAGCGCGAACTGATCCTCGACGTCTTCGAAACCATCACCGGACTTCGGATGAACCACGCATACATCCGGCCGGGTGGGCTGGTCCAGGACCTCCCCTCCGACGCGGTCCCGAAGATCCGCGATCTGCTGGCGATCCTGCCCTCGAGGATCCGCGACATGGAGATGCTTCTCGACGACAACCCGATCTTCATCTCGCGCACCCGGGGTATCGGCTACCTCGACCTGACCGGGTGCATGGCGCTGGGGGTCACCGGGCCGATCCTGCGGTCGACCGGGCTGCCGCACGACCTGCGCAAGGCGCAGCCGTACTGCGGATACGAGAACTACGAATTCGACGTGGTCACCGACACCGGCAGCGACTGTTACGGCAGGTACCGGATCCGGATCGGTGAAATGAAGGAGTCGCTGAAGATCGTCGAACAGTGCCTCGACCGGCTGCGCCCGGGCCCGGTGATGGTGGAGGACAGGAAGATCGCGTGGCCGTCGCAACTCACCCGCGGCAGCGACGGTCTCGGCAATTCTCCCGAGCACATCCGCCGGATCATGGGCACGTCCATGGAGGGACTGATCCACCATTTCAAGCTCGTCACCGAAGGACTGCGGGTGCCCGCGGGCCAGGTGTACGTCTCGGTCGAGTCGCCTCGCGGCGAATTGGGGGTCCACATGGTCAGTGACGGCGGCACACGGCCCTACCGGGTGCACTACCGCGACCCGTCGTTCACGAACCTCCAGGCGGTGGCCGCGATGTGTGAGGGCGGCATGGTGTCCGACGTGATCGCCTCGCTCGCGAGTATCGATCCGGTGATGGGTGGGGTGGACCGATGAGCACCGAATACGTCCACAAGGGAGACACACCCGTTCCCACCGGAGGTCAGGAACCGGTCTTCCTTCCGCTCGGGCCGCGACCGGAGGAAAACGCCTCGATCGTGCGCCCCGGTGCACGCCGGAGCTATCCCGACGACGTGCTCGCCCGGCTCGAAAAGGATGCCGCCGAGATCATCGGCCGCTACCCCCACGGCCGCTCCGCCCTGCTTCCGCTGCTGCACCTCGTCCAGGCCGAGGACAGCTACATCACGCCCGCAGGACTCGAATTCTGCGCCCGGCAACTGGGATTGTCCGGCGCGGAGGTCGCTGCGGTTGCCACTTTCTACACCATGTACCGGCGCAAGCCCACCGGCACCTACCACGTCGGAGTGTGCACGAACGCGCTCTGCGCGGTCATGGGCGGTGACGAGATCTTCGAAGCGGTGCGGGATCATCTCGGCGTCGCCAACGGCGAGACCACCGAGGACGGCGCGATCACGCTCGAGCACATCGAATGCAACGCCGCCTGCGATTTCGCCCCCGCGATGACCGTCAACTGGGAACTGTTCGACAACGCGTCCGTGGAGTCCGCGGTCGACCTCGTCGACGACCTCCGTGCGGGGCGGCCGCCTCAGCCCACCCGCGGCGCCGCGCTCACGACGTTCCGCGACACCTCCCGGTTGCTCGCCGGATTCCCCGACGAACGCGACGGCGCGCTCGAAGCCGGCGGCACCGCAGGTGGCGCCTCGCTGGCCGGTCTGCGCGTCGCTCGCGATCGCGGGATGGCCGCCCCGCCGGCGCCACGCGACGGTGACGCCCGCGCCGACAGCGATCTCGGGAACGTGGGGACGGCTCTGACGCCCGTGCTCACGCGGTCCTGGGGTGACGACGAGGCGTGGACACTCGACGCGTACCGCCGTCAGCACGGTTACGAGGCGTTGCCGATCGCCCTCGGCATGGAACCCGACGCCGTGGTGTCGGCGGTCAAGGACGCGGGCCTGCGCGGGCGTGGGGGCGCGGGGTTCTCCACCGGCACCAAATGGTCGTTCATTCCGCAGGGTGACGACAAGCCCCACTACCTCGTCGTCAACGCCGACGAATCCGAGCCCGGAACCTGCAAGGACATCCCGCTCCTGTTCGCCACTCCGCATGCCCTCCTCGAAGGAGCGATCATCGCGGCCTACGCGATCCGCGCGCGGCACGCGTTCGTGTACCTCCGCGGTGAGGCCGTTCCGGTACTGCGGCGGTTGCAGGCCGCTGTCGCCGACGCGTACGCCGCCGGGTACCTCGGCAACGACATCCTCGGCTCGGGATACGATCTCGATCTCGTCGTGCACGCCGGCGCCGGTGCCTACATCTGCGGCGAGGAAACCGCTCTGCTCGACTCGCTCGAAGGTCGTCGTGGGCAGCCGCGTCTGCGGCCGCCGTTCCCGGCGGTCGCGGGTCTGTACGCGTGCCCCACCGTGGTCAACAACGTCGAATCCATCGCCAACGTGCCGCCGATCATCCGCAACGGAGTCGAGTGGTATCGGTCGATGGGCACCGAGAAGTCTCCGGGCTTCGCCCTGTTCTCCTTGTCCGGGCACGTCACGACCCCGGGGCAGTACGAGGCTCCGCTCGGGATCACGCTGCGCGAACTGCTCGAGTACGCGGGCGGTGTCCGTTCCGGTCACGAGCTGAAGTTCTGGACTCCGGGCGGATCGTCCACACCGATCTTCACCGCCGAGCATCTCGACACACCGCTCGACTACGAAAGTGTCGGCGCCGCAGGGTCGATGCTCGGGACACGTGCCCTGCAGATCTTCGACGACACGACGTGCGTGGTCCGGACGGTGTTGCGCTGGAGTGAGTTCTACGCCCACGAGTCGTGCGGGAAATGCACCCCGTGCCGCGAAGGCACGTGGTGGCTCGTGCAGATCCTCGAGCGGCTCGAGGCGGGCCGGGGCACCGAAGAGGACCTCGCCACCTTGCTCGACATCTCCGACAACATCCTGGGCCGGGCGTTCTGCGCACTCGGCGACGGCGCGACGAGTCCGATCACCTCGTCGATCGGATACTTCCGCGACGAGTACCGCGCGCACGTCGAACAGGGCTGCTGCCCCTTCGATCCGCACAGCGCCACACTCGCCGCCGGCGCAGTACGCGAGGAGACTTCATGAGTTCAGCTCCAGGAACGGACCCGGTCGGCGCCGCCCCGGCGGACGATCAGGTCACCGTCACCATCGACGACATCGAAATCCGTGTTCCCAAGGGAACATTGGTGATCCGCGCGGCCGAACTCGTCGGCGTGCAGATCCCTCGCTTCTGTGACCACCCGTTGCTCGACCCGGTCGGAGCGTGCCGGCAGTGCCTGGTGGACGTCGAAGGGCAGCGCAAACCGCTCGCCTCGTGCACCACCGTGGTGACCGACGGCATGGTCGTCCGGAGCCAGGCCACCTCGCCGGTGGCGGACAAAGCGCAGCGCGGTGTCATGGAGTTGCTGCTCATCAACCATCCGCTCGACTGCCCGGTGTGCGACAAGGGTGGTGAATGCCCGTTGCAGAACCAGGCATTGAGCAACGGTCGCGCCGAATCCCGGTACATCGAAGAAAAGCGCACGTACCCCAAGCCGATCGCGATCTCGTCGCAGGTGCTGCTCGACCGGGAACGCTGCGTCCTGTGCGCGCGCTGCACCCGCTTCTCGGACCAGATCGCCGGCGATCCCTTCGTCGACATGCTCGAGCGTGGGGCACGGCAACAGGTCGGCATCTACACCGAAGAACCGTTCGAGTCGTACTTCTCGGGAAACACCGTGCAGGTCTGTCCTGTCGGGGCGCTCACCGGCGCCGCCTACCGGTTTCGGGCGAGGCCGTTCGATCTCGTGTCCAGCCCGAGCGTGTGCGAACACTGCGCCAGCGGCTGCGCACAGCGCACCGACCATCGTCGCGGCGTGGTGCTCCGGCGACTCGCCGGCGACGATCCGGAGGTCAACGAGGAGTGGAACTGCGACAAGGGCCGGTGGGCGTTCGCGTACGCCACGCTGCCCGACCGGATCACCGGTCCGCTGGTTCGCGACGAGTCGGGTGAACTCGTCCCCGCGTCCTGGCCCATGGCACTGGCGGTGGCGGCGCGCGGCCTGAAAGCCGCCCAGGGCGCGGCCGGGGTACTGGTCGGCGGGCGGCTCACCCGGGAGGATGCCTACACGTACGCGAAATTCGCCCGCGTCGCGCTCCGGACCAACGACATCGACTTCCGGTCCCGGGTCCACTCGGCGGAGGAGACCCGGTTCCTCGCCACCCGCGTCGCGGGGCGCGGCGTCGGTGTCACCTATCGCGACCTCGAGAACGCGCCGGTCGTGCTCCTGGTCGGTGTCGAACCCGAAGAGGAATCGCCCATCGTGTTCCTCCGGTTGCGCAAAGCCGTCCGGGCCGGGCGCACCGCGGTCTGGACCGTCGCGCCGTATGCCGGTGCCGGCGCGAAGAAAATGCAGGCCCGCGTGCTCGGGTGCGTACCCGGCACCGAGGCGGAACTGCTCGACGCGCTGCGCTCGGGTGACCGGCAGGATGTCGATACCGACCTCCTGCGCCGCGACGGAGCACTCGTTCTCGTAGGGGAGCGTCTTGCCGGTGCCCCGGGCGGACTCACCGCCGCCACCCGACTCGCCGACGCCACGGGTGCGCGCCTGGCGTGGATCCCGCGGCGCGCCGGGGAACGCGGCGCACTCGATGCGGGCGCGTTCCCGGCGTTGCTTCCCGGTGGCCGTGCCGTCACCGACGCCGACGCGCGGCGCGAGGTCGCGACGGCATGGAATCTGCCTTCGGCGGACGATCTTCCGGACGTTCCCGGCCGCGACACCGCCGCGATGCTCGAGGCCACGGCAGCGGGCGATCTCGGCGCTCTGGTCGTCGCCGGGGTGGAGATCGCCGATCTGCCCGACCCGGACGCGGCGCGGGCGGCGCTCGTCGCCGCGCCGTTCGTCGTCAGTCTCGAAATGCGCCGCAGTGAGGTCACCGACCGTGCCGATGTCGTATTTCCCGTCGCGTCCGTGGCCGAAAAGTCCGGCACGTTCGTCGACTGGGAGGGCAGGGCACGACCCTTCGGAATCGCACTGCGCCAGGCCGACTCGATGCCCGACCAGCGTGTACTGCACGCGATCGCCGACGCCATGGACATCGATCTCGGTGCGTCCGACACCGCCTCGGCGCGAACCGAACTCGGCCGTGTGGGTGACCGTCCGGCACCGGACGCACCGCTTCCCGACGTCGTCTCCACCGAACGCGAACGCCCCGGACCGGGCGAAGCGGTTCTGGCCACCTGGCGGATGCTGCTCGACGCGGGACGGCTCCAGGACGGTGAGCCGAATCTCGCCGGGACCGCGCGGGTACCGGTCGTGCGGCTGTCGGAGCCGACGGCCACCGAGATCGGTGCCCGCGACGGCGAATCGATCACGGTGTTCACCGAACGCGGTGAGATCACATTGCCGCTCGTGATCGACGCGCTCCCCGAGCGGGTGGTCTGGCTCCCGACGGCCTCGCCCGGGGCGGGCGTCCACGAACACCTCGCCGCGACGGCCGGTGACGTGGTGGGTATCCGTGCCGCGCTTCCGGATACGGAGGTACCGCAATGATCATCTCCGCCGACCGGTCCGTGCCCACAGCGCGGGAGGTCGACCTGTCGATGTTCGGGATCGACCCCTGGTGGCTCGTGATCGTCAAAGCCCTGCTGGTCTTCGCGTTCCTGGTGCTCACCACGCTCGTGCTGATCCTCGCGGAACGCAAGGTCATGGCATGGATGCAGATGCGGGTCGGACCGGACCGGGTCGGACCGAAGGGACTGCTGCAAACCGTCGCGGACGGCATCAAACTCGGTCTCAAGGAAGGCATCACCCCGAGCGGGGTGGACAAACCCCTCTACCTGCTTGCGCCCGTGCTCGCGACCGCCCCCGCGCTCATGGCCTTCGCGGTCATCCCGTTCGGTCCCGTGGTGTCCGTGTTCGGAGAACGCACGCCGCTGCAGCTGACCGACCTTCCCGTCGCCGTGCTCTACATCCTCGCCGTCACCTCGATCGGTGTGTACGGGATCGTGCTCGCCGGATGGGCGTCGGGATCGACGTACCCGCTGCTGGGCGGATTGCGTTCGACGGCGCAGGTCATTTCGTACGAGATCGCGATGGGACTGTGTTTCGCCGCCGTCTTCCTGCTCGCCGGCACCATGTCGACGTCGGGGATCGTCGCCGAGCAGACGGGGATCTGGTTCGCTCTGCTGCTGTTGCCCGCATTCCTCATCTACTGCGTGTCGATGGTCGGTGAGACGAACCGGGCGCCGTTCGACCTTCCCGAAGCTGAGGGCGAACTCGTCGGTGGGTTCCACACTGAATACTCGTCGCTCCGGTTCGCGATGTTCATGCTTGCCGAGTACGTCAACATGATCACCGTCTCCGGGCTGGCCACCACGCTGTTCCTCGGTGGCTGGCGCGCGCCGTGGCCGCTGAGCATCTGGGACGGAGCGAACACCGGATGGTGGCCGCTGCTGTGGTTCGTCGTGAAGATCTGGCTGGTGCTGTTCGTGTTCGTGTGGCTCCGGGCCACGCTGCCCCGCCTGCGATACGACCAGTTCATGGCACTGGGATGGAAGGTGCTCATCCCGATCGCCGTGGTGTGGGTGATGGTGGTCGCCGTCATCGTTCTTCTCGCCGGCGAAGGACGCCTGCCCGGCACCGCATCGCTCGTCGTCGCGGGCATCGCCGTCTCGGCGGTGTCGTTCTGGTACCTCGGGTACCGCTGGCGTCGTGCGGCCGACCCCCGAAACGACCCCGGCACCGGCACAGCCGGGCCGCCCGTCCGGCACGACCCCACGATGGGCGGATACCCGGTGCCTCCCTTGCCCGGGCAACTGCCCGCGAGTGCGCCGGCCACAACCCAGGAGGAGAGCAATGTCTGAATTCCTCGGCCCGCTCGCCGGTTTCGGCGTGACCTTTTCGACCATGTTCAAAAAGCCCAACACCGAGTTCTATCCGGAAGAAAAGAATCCGACCGCCGAGCGTTACCACGGTCGCCACCAGCTCAATCGGTACGCGGACGGACTCGAGAAGTGCATCGGGTGCGAACTCTGCGCGTGGGCGTGCCCGGCCGACGCCATCTACGTCGAGGGAGCGGACAACACCGAGAGCGAACGGTATTCGCCGGGTGAGCGATACGGACGCGTCTACCAGATCAACTACCTGCGCTGTATCGGCTGCGGACTGTGCATCGAGGCGTGCCCCACCCGCGCCCTGACGATGACCAACGACTACGAGATGGTCGACGACAACCGCACCGATCTGATCTACGACAAGGATCGCCTTCTCGCGCCGCTCCAGGACGGAATGCAGCCGGCGCCGCATCCCATGTCGCCGGGCGCCGCGGACGAGGACTACTACCGCGGCACCGTCCCGCCGGTGGACGATAGCGATGCGTCGGCTCCGACGGAAGGGCAACCGTGATGGGTGCGCCGGGAACAATGCTGCTCGCCCAGGAACTCACCCGCACCTCTACCGGGGAAGGGGTGCAGTTCTGGATTCTCGCGACCGTCGCGGTGATCGGTGCACTCGGCGTCGTCGGCGCGGCGAAGGCCGTCTATTCGGCGATCTTCCTCGCGATGACCATGGTGGTGCTCGCCGTGTTCTACATCGCCCAGGGAGCGTTGTTCCTCGGTGTCGTGCAGGTGGTCGTGTACACCGGTTCCGTCATGATGTTGTTCCTGTTCGTGCTCATGCTCGTGGGCATCGACTCGTCGGACTCGCTGGTCGAGACACTGCGCGCACAGCGCGTTCTCGCCATCGCGGTGGGAATCGGCTTCGGGGTGCTGCTGATCGGCGGACTCGGAAACGCTGCGGTGACGGGCTTTGTCGGCTTCGACTCCGCCGACGCAGCCGGAAATGTCGAAGAACTCTCGGTACTGCTGTTTTTGGACTACGTCTGGGCCTTCGAACTCACCGGCGCTCTGCTGATCACCGCGACCATCGGCGCGATGGTGCTCGCGCACCGGGAACGGCTCGGGCCGCGGCGCACCCAGCGTGAACTCTCCGAGGAACGGTTCCGCAACGGCGGCCGGGTGACTCCGCTGCCCGGACCGGGCGTCTATGCCCGGCACAACGCCGCCGACGTTCCGGCGATGCTCCCCGACGGCTCGTTCGCGGACAGTTCCGTCGGTCCGCTGTTGCGGCGGATCGGGCGCGGCTGGGGGCCTGCCGATCTCGGCATCCCGGGCCCCGCGGAGCAAGGGGAGGCCCGGCCTGACCGTGACGAGGGGGAACGGCCGTGAATCCGGAGAACTATCTCTACCTCTCGGCATTGCTGTTCACGATCGGCGCCTCCGGAGTGCTGTTGCGGCGCAACGCGATCGTCGTCTTCATGTGCATCGAACTCATGCTGAACGCTGCGAATCTCGCCTTCGTCACGTTCGCGAGAATGCACGGCAACCTGCACGGTCAGGTCTTCGCCTTCTTCACGATGGTGGTCGCTGCAGCCGAAGTGGTGGTGGGACTCGCGATCATCGTCACCATCTTCCGGACTCGTCGCTCCGCCTCGGTGGACAACGCGGATCTTCTCAAATACTGACGGTCGCCCCCAAAGGACGGTGAGAGTGACGAACCACGACGCGCCGAGAGGACACAGGACATGAACTCGTTCCCCTCGTCGGCACTCTGGTTGATCCCCGCGATCCCACTGTTCGGGGCAGCGGTACTACTACTCGCGGGGCACCGCAGCGACAGGTGGGGTCACCTGCTCGGCTGCGGCACCGCACTCGTGTCGTTCGTACTCGGGGCGGTGGTGTTCGCGCAGATGCTCGGCACGGACGCCGACGCACGCAGCACCGGGCAGACCCTGTTCGAGTGGGTGTCCGTCGGCGGGCTGCAGGTCGACTTCGGGCTCCGGATCGACCAGCTGTCGGTGTGTTTCGTGCTGCTGATCACCGGGGTGGGGGCGCTGATCCACCTCTACTCGGTCGGATACATGGCTCACGACGCCGCCCGGCGGAAGTTCTTCGCGTACCTCAACCTGTTCCTCGCGGCGATGCTGGTGCTCGTTCTCGCCGACAACTTCCTCGTCCTGTACCTCGGCTGGGAGGGCGTGGGTCTCGCGTCGTACCTGCTGATCGGTTTCTGGCAGCACAAGCCCTCCGCGGCGACGGCCGCGAAGAAGGCGTTCGTGGTCAACCGCGTGGGAGACATGGGACTGCTCGTCGCGCTCATGATCATGTTCGCCACCTTCGGCTCCCTGGACTACGACACGGTGTTCGCTGCCGTACCGGACGCGAGCGAGGGGATCGTCACCGCGCTGGGCTTGATGCTGCTGCTCGCCGCATGCGCGAAATCGGCACAGCTGCCGCTGCAATCGTGGCTCGGCGACGCGATGGAAGGCCCGACTCCCGTCTCGGCGCTCATCCACGCGGCGACGATGGTCACCGCCGGCGTCTATCTCATCGTCCGGGCGAACACGGTCTTCGAGGCCGCGCCCGCCGCGCGGCTCGCCGTGGTGATCGTCGGCGCTGCCACGTTGTTGTTCGGCGCGATCATCGGCTGCGCGAAGGACGACATCAAGAAAGCGCTCGCCGCGTCCACGATGAGCCAGATCGGATACATGGTGCTCGCCGCCGGGCTAGGACCCGCCGGATGCGTCTTCGCGATCCTGCATCTGCTCACCCACGGATTCTTCAAGGCGGGGTTGTTCCTCGGCGCAGGCTCGGTGATGCACGCGATGAACGACGAGACCGACATGCGACGATTCGGCGGGCTGCGGACGGTCATGCCCATCACCTTCGCCACGTTCGGACTCGGATACCTCGCGATCATCGGGGTTCCGCCGTTCTCCGGGTTCTTCTCCAAGGACAAGATCATCGAGGTCGCCTTCGCCGAGGGCGGTGTGGGGGGAGCCGTACTGGGGAGTGCGGCGCTGCTCGGCGCGGGGCTGACCGCGTTCTACATGAGCCGCGTCATGATCATGACGTTCTTCGGAGAACGGCGGTGGGACGAACCTGTCGAACCGCACGAAGCACCGCGGATCATGACGTGGCCGATGATCGTGCTTGCGATCGGATCGGTGGCCGCGGGCGGTGCGCTGGTCGCCGGCGGGGCGCTCGAGCACTGGCTCGAACCGGTGGTGGGGGTCGCACCGCACGGCGGCGGGTTGCCGGTGTGGCTGGTCACGACGCTCACTCTCGGTGTGGTCGCCGTCGGAGTCGCCGTGGCGTACCGGCAGTACGCGACGCGGCCGGTGCCGGAATCCGCCCCGGTCGACGTGTCGTCGTTCACGACTGCCGCCCGCCGGGACCTCTACGGCGACACCGTGAACGAAGAGGTCTTCATGCGACCCGGGCAGGTGGCGGTGAGTGCGCTCGGTGAGGTCGAAAGCCGCGGAATCGACGGCACGATCGACGGAACGGCCGCCGTCGTCGGTGGTGTGTCCCGCCGGTTGCGTCGTCTTCAGACCGGGTTCGTCCGGTCGTACGCCCTCTACATGTTCGCGGGCGCGACGATCGTCGTCGGCGCCCTGATGCTGGTGAGACTGTGATGGGGGTGAAGCGCTCGTGACCACCGTGCCCTGGCTGACGATCCTGTGGGTCCTCCCGCTGATCGGCGCAGTGCTCGTCTTTTCTCTGCCTGCCCGGATGGCCTCCGGGGCGAGGATGCTCGGGCTCGGGGTGGCTGTCGCGGTCCTGCTCGTCGGTATCGGGCTGGCTGCCGGCTTCGATCCGTCCGGTGACCGTTTCCAGTTCGTCGAATCACAGCCGTGGATACCGTCTTTCGGTTCCGGATACCGGCTCGGCATCGACGGCATCGCCCTCGTGCTCGTCCTGCTCACAGCAGCCCTGGTGCCACTGCTCATGATGGCGGGGTGGAACGACGGCCGTGACTCCGACGAACGGGACGCCGACGAACGATATGCCCACGCTCGTGAGTCCGGCGACCGCGCAGAACGGTCACGGCCCCGCTCCGCGCACACCTATGTCGCGCTGATACTGCTCGTCGAATCGATGGTGCTGGTCTCGTTCACGGCACTGGACGTGCTGCTGTTCTACGTGTTCTTCGAGGCCATGCTCATCCCGATGTACTTCCTCATCGCGGGTTTCGGAGGCCGGGGCAGCGACCGTGGTACCCGGTCGCGCGCCGCCGTGAAATTCCTGCTCTACAACCTGCTCGGTGGTCTCGTCATGCTCGCCGCCGTGGTCGGCCTCTACGTGGTGACCGCGCGGGCGGGACTGGGCAGCGACCCCGGGTTCGGCACCTTCGACATCCGGGTGATCACCGAGGCCGCAGCGGCCGGGGATCTCGGTGTCGCACCGGTCGTACTCAACTTCCTGTTCCTCGGTTTCATGGTTGCTTTCGCGGTCAAGGCGCCGCTGTGGCCTCTGCACGGATGGCTTCCCGACGCGGCGGTGCAGACCACCCCGGCGGCCGCGGTGCTCATGATGGCGGTGGTCGACAAGGTCGGCACCTTCGGCATGCTGCGGTACTGCCTGCAGTTGTTTCCGGAAGCGTCGGTGTATTTCGCGCCCGTGGTGGTCACGCTGGCGGTCGTGGGAATCGTCTACGGCGCGATGCTCGCGATCGGCCAGACGGACGTGATGCGGCTGATCGCCTACACCTCCATCTCGCACTTCGGTTTCATCGTGCTCGGCATCTTCGCGATGACCGCGCAAGGCCAGACCGGGTCGACGCTGTACATGGTCAACCATGGCGTCTCGACCGCAGCATTGTTCCTCATCGCGGGATTCCTGGTCTCGCGCAGAGGTTCCCGTGCGATCGCCGCCTACGGCGGGGTGCAGAAGGTGGCTCCCGTCCTGGCCGGCACGTTCCTGGTCGCGGGCCTGGCGACGCTCTCGCTTCCCGGTCTGGCACCGTTCGTGAGCGAGTTCCTCGTCTTCGTCGGCACGTATCCCCGCTACCAGGCCGCCGCCGTGATCGCGACCGTGGCGCTGGTCCTCTCCGCCCTCTACATCCTGTGGCTGTACCAGCGCATGATGGGTGGCCCGGTCCGCGGCGACACGTCCGGTGACGCCGCACCGCACGGCACCCGCGTCACCGACCTGGTGCCGCGCGAAATCGCCGTGGTGGCACCGCTCATCGCTGTACTGCTGTTCCTCGGTCTCTACCCCCAGCCGGTACTCGACGTGATCACACCCGCGGTCGACGCCACGCTGATCTCCATCGACCTGGACCAACCCGAGCCGACCGTTCCGTCGGACAGTCCCGTAGCCGAGCACGGCTCGGGTGACGGCACCGAGGAAGGGGCCCACGAGTGATACTTCCCGACAGCGGAGCCGCGCTCGCACAGTCGTTGCCGGCGCCCGACATCGACTACGGCATGCTCGCGCCGATGCTGTTCGTATTCGCGGCTGCGGTCCTCGGAGTGCTCGTCGAGGCCTTCGTTCCGTCCCGGGCGCGATACGTCACGCACGTCGTACTGAGTCTCGGTGCACTGATCGCCGCACTCGTAGCGGTCGTGCTGCTGATCGGCACCCGAGGGTGGACGGTGGGCGGGGCAGTCGTGATCGACGGCGTCACGCTCTTCCTGCAGGGCTCGATCCTGGTGGTGTCGGTGCTGTCCATCGGGCTCGTCGCGGAACGCGGCGTCGAGACCGCGCCTCTCCCGGAACCCGACGGCGGGGGAGCGCCCCGGCGCACCGACGCATTCGCACCCCAAGCCGCCGCGCTGCCCGGCAGTGTCGCCGAGCGTGAGGCGACCGCGGCGGGAATCACCCGTACCGAGGTGTTTCCCCTGGCACTGTTCGCGATCGGCGGCATGCTGCTCTTTCCCGCGTCGGGCGACCTGCTCACCATGTTCGTCGCGCTCGAGGTCCTGTCGTTGCCGCTGTACCTGCTGTGCGGACTCGCCCGCCGGCGTCGGCTGCTCTCGCAGGAAGCGGCACTGAAATACTTTCTGCTCGGGGCGTTCTCGTCGGCGTTCTTCGTCTACGGAATCGCCCTCCTGTACGGCTACGCGGGCACGGTGCAACTGCCCGGGATCGCCTACGCGGTCACGGCGGGAATCGGAGACGAGACGGTCGCGCTGATCGGCGTCGGCCTGCTGTCGGTCGGGTTGCTGTTCAAAATCGGTGCGGTGCCGTTCCATTCGTGGACCCCGGACGTCTATCAGGGAGCGCCCACACCGATCACCGCCTTCATGGCCGCCGCGACGAAGATCGCCGCATTCGGTGCCCTCATGCGAGTGCTGTACGTCGCGGTGCCGGGCCTGAGCGACGACTGGCGCCCCATCCTGTGGGCCGTCGCCATCGCGACGATGCTCGTCGGGGCGGTGCTGGCGGTGACCCAAACCGACGTCAAGCGCATGCTCGCGTACTCGGCCATCAGCCATACGGGATTCGTGCTCACCGGCGTCGTGGCCTCGAACGCGGTCGGGGTGGCGGCCACACTGTTCTATCTGTTCGTCTACGCCGTGGGTGCCGTCGGCGTGTTCGCGGTGGTCAGCCTGGTCCGCGACCCGGACGGCGAGGCGTGGGATCTGTCCCGGTGGGCCGGTCTGGGCAGGAGGTATCCCGCCCTCGGCGCGGTGTTCGCGTTGTTCCTGCTCTCGCTCGCAGGTATCCCGCTCACCAGCGGGTTCATCGCGAAGTTCGCGGTGTTCGGTGCTGCGGTCGCGGGCGGCGCGGTCCCGTTGGTGATCGTCGGTGTACTGGCCAGTGCCATCGCCGCGTACTTCTACGTCAAGGTGATCGTGCTGATGTTCTTCAACGATCCACCCGAGTCGCCACCGGAGTTCGCGGCGACGAGCACGTCCACAGGTGCGGTGGTGGCGTTCGCGGCGGTCATCACCGTTCTGCTGGGCATCATGCCTTCCCCGGTGCTCTCCCTTGCGGAGCAAGCCGTCGGATTCCTGCAATAGCGGTCCGAACGATCACCCCTGCGGCGGGTCGTGAGCCCGACGATCAGAGCCGGTGCACGCGCTCCGAGGACAGGTGATGCGACACCGGTGTGCCGGTGCGAGCGAGGTGCACGGGGTCCAGGTCGAGGCGGCGCAGCAACTGGGCGTTGAGGGCCACCACGATGGTGGAGATCGACATCAGGATGGCGGCGACCGCGGGTGAGATTGCGATCCCGGCGAAGGCCAGTACCCCGGCGGCGAGCGGCACGGCGACGACGTTGTAGCCGGCCGCCCAGACCAGGTTCTGCCACATCTTCCGGTAACTGGCGTGGGAGAGTTCGATGATCGACAGCACCGCCCGGGGGTCGTCGGCCGCGAGGACCACCCCGGCGGATTCGATGGCCACGTCGGTGCCGGCGCCGATGGCGACGCCGACGTCGGCGCGCGCCAGAGCGGGTGCGTCGTTGACGCCGTCGCCGACCATCGCGACGGTGCGGCCGCGCTGCTGTAGTTCGGCGACCTCGGCGTCCTTGTTCTCGGGCAATACCTCGGCGAACACCTCGTCGATGCCGAGGTCTGCGGCCACGGCTTCCGCGACCTGCCGGGCGTCGCCCGTGATCATCGCGACATCGATTCCGCGGGCGTGCAGAGCGTCGATCGCCTGCCGGGATTCGTCGCGGACCGCATCTTCGAGCGCCACGGCGCCGAGCACGCGGCCTGCGAGCACGACGTGCAGGACCGCTGCGCCGCGCCGGACCCAGCCACGGGTGACTCCGGCGACGTCGTCGGGCACCGACAACCGCAGGTCCGAGAGCATCGCCGGGCCACCGACGATCACTTCCGTGCCGTCGACGAGCGCGCGCACCCCGCGCCCCGGCAAGGAACGGAAATCCGTGGCGCCCAGACGGTCGGGCGCGGCGACCCGGTCGTCGGCCGCAGCCACGATCGCACGGGCCACGGGATGTTCACTGTCCGCTTCGACTGCGGCGGCCAGGGCGAGCAGGTACGCGTCACCGGTGTCCGCCGTGGCGGCGACCCCCGTGACGCGCGGGCGGCCTTCGGTCAGCGTGCCGGTCTTGTCGAACAGAACCACATCGACGGTGCGCATGCGTTCCAGCGCGAGCCGGTCCTTGACCAGCACCCCGGCCTGCGCGGCCCGCGTGGTGGAAATGGCGATCACGAGTGGAATGGCAAGACCCAGAGCATGAGGACAGGCGATGACGAGAACGGTGACGGTGCGGACCACGGCCTCGTCGAAGTTGCCCAGCAGCGACCAGATCAGGAACGTCAGCACGCCCGCGCCGGCAGCGAAGTAGAACAGGAACGCAGCAGCCTTGTCCGCGAGCGCTTGGGCACGGGAAGAGGAGGCCTGGGCGTCGGCAACCAGACGCTGGATACCGGCCAGTGCGGTGTCGTCGCCGACCGCGGTGACCCGCAGTCGCAGGGCGCTGTCGGTGGTGACGGTACCCGCGACCACCGTGTCGCCGGCGCTTCGGGCGACAGTCTTGGATTCGCCGGTGATCATCGACTCGTCGACCTCTGCACGCCCCTCGACGACGGTGCCGTCGGCGGGCACGCGGGCTCCGGCGCGCACCAGCACCAGATCGCCGGTGGACAACTCGGTGAGGGGGACTTCGCGGGTCCCCTCGTCGGTGATCTTCTCCGCGGTGTCCGGGAGCATCGCCGCCAACGCTTCGAGGGCTCCGGACGCCGATCCCAGGGCGCGCATCTCCAGCCAGTGCCCCAGCAGCATGATCACGATCAGCAGGGCCAGTTCCCACCAGAAGTCGAGTTTGAACCCACCGATTCCGAGCGTGGTGACCCACGAGGCGACGAACGCGACGGTGATGGCCATGGCGATCAGCAGCATCATTCCCGGCCGGCGGGAGCGCAGTTCGGCCCAGCCCCCGGTGAGGAAGGGCATACCCCCGTAGAAGAAGATCACCGTGCCCAGAACGGGCGGAATCCACGAGGCGCCCGGGAAATCCGGCAGGTGGTAGCCGAGCAGGTCGGCGACCATGTGGCTGAATGCGACCACGGGCACAGACAGGACGAGGCTGATCCAGAATCGGCGGCGGAACATCGCGGCGTGACCGGCATGTCCCATATGCCCGCCGTGGTCGGCGTGTCCGGTGTGACCGCCCTGTTCCGCGTGGGCCGGATGCTCGCCGTGGGTGACGTGCTCGGCGTGCGTGGCCGTGGCCGAGTCCGGATGGGAGTGACCGGGTTCCGGATGCGACATGAGTCTCCTCCCGACCGGCGGATCGATCTGCCACCGCGCGGACGGCCACCGAAAGTCCCGGCGGATGTGCACGGCGCTCCGATCGATTGTGCGCCCGGAGCGCCGACCTCGGGACGGGTTGGGCGACTCCGTCGGCTGCGGGTCGTTGCACCGACCCCGGGTGGGGTGCTGTCATCGAACACACGGATCTACGGGAGGGGCAGAGGTGACTGCCGTCGAGGAGTTCGAAGACCTGCGTCCACTGCTCTTCGCCATCGCCTACCGCATCCTCGGGAGCGTCGCGGAGGCCGAGGACGCCGTCCAGGATACCTGGGTGCGATACGACGCATCCGGAACACTGCCGGAGTCGCCTCGAGCGTTCCTGTCCACGGTCGTCACGAGGGTGTCGATCAACGTGCTCGAATCGGCCCGCGCGCGCCGCGAACAGTATGTGGGGGAGTGGCTTCCGGAGCCGATACTCGACGAGCCCTACGACGATCCGCAGCGCTCGGCAGAGCTGACGGAATCAGTGTCGATGGCGGCGCTCGTCCTGCTCGAGCGCCTGACCCCCCTCGAGCGCGCCGTCTTCGTGTTACGTGAAGCATTCGGATTCGGTTTTGCCGAGATCGCCGACATCGTCGACCGATCGGAGGCGGCGTGCAGGCAGCTTGCGGTGCGAGCACGCCGTCACGTCGACCGCGGCGCGGCACGATTCGATGCCGATCCGCATGCCCACGAACAGCTCACCGCGCGATTTCTCACGGCGTTTCAGGACGGTGACGTCGACGGCATGCGCGACCTGCTGGCCGCCGACGTGCACCTTGTGGCCGACAGCGGCGGCAACGCGCCGGCGGTGCGGAGGGTTGTCGTCGGCGACGACAAGGTCATGCGTTTGCTCGCCTCGTATGTGGCGCCCATGGCGCAGATCGGCATGGTGCTCGAGCCTCGAAACATCAACCGGCATCCAGGTGTGATCGTGCGCGACAACAGCGGTGCCATCGTGCAGGTCATGTCTTTCGACATCGCCGACGGAAAGATCGGCGCAGTCCGGGTCGTGATCAACCCGGACAAACTCGTGCACCTCGGGCGGGTCGCGGACGTACGCGCGCTCGCGCAGCAGCTCCGCGACCTGCAACGACCGTGAACCCGCCGGGCCCGATTCTCTGCAACCGTGTCACACACACCGATCCTGTCTTGTCTTCGATGACGAGGGCTCGACACAGAGCCACGTAGGGATCGGAGAAATCATGTCTCAGCCACGCCCCCGCGTCGTCGTGATCGGCGGCGGATACGCCGGAGCTGCCGCAGCCGGTCGCATGAGCCGGAAGGCGGCGGTCACCGTGATCAATCCTCGGCCGCACTTCGTCGAACGGACCCGGCTCCATCAGTTCGCAGTCGGAAACCATCATGCTTCCGGCGACTACCGCACACTCCTGGGGAAAGGAACAGAACTGCTGGTCGATACCGTGACACGCATCGAATCCCGCACGCGGACAGTTCATCTCGCCACCGACGACTCCGTCGGGTACGACTACCTGATCTACGCCGTGGGGAGCACCGCGACACGGCGGGCCACCGTGCCGGGGGTCGAAGAATTCGCCTACCCGGTAGCGGAATTCGAGCACGCAGAGCGCCTTCGGCACGCCCTGAACACGCTCGACGCCGAGGCGGTGATCACGGTGGTCGGCGCAGGGCTCACCGGTCTCGAAACAGCCGGGGAACTCGCCGAGCAAGGCCGTCGGGTCCGTCTCGTGTGCAGCGGTGTCATCGGCCCGGTGCTGACCGGGAGAGCACGCCGCGCCACGCACGAACGTCTGTCGAACCTGCACGTCGAGGTCCACGAGAATGCACGTGTGGTCCGGGTCGGCCCGGATGAGTTGGCGCTCGGGGACGGTACGGTTCTGCCCAGCGCGGTCACCGTCTGGACCGCCGGATTCGGGGTTCCCCAACTCGCCCGCGCGAGCGGGTTCCGCACGGATACGCTCGGCCGGATCCTCACCGACGAGACACTGACGAGCATCGACGACGATCGTGTGATCGCCGCAGGAGATTGCGCAGCCCCCTCGGGCGACCCGGTGCGGATGGCATGCCAGTCTGCACTTCCGATGGGACTCACCGCGGCCGATACGGTTCTCAGCCGTATCGCGGGCGAGGAACCCGCGACGCTCGACCTCGGATTCAACGGCATCGGTATCAGCCTGGGACGACGCTCGGGCGTCGTCCAGTTCCACGAGCGGGACGACACCCCGAAAGATCGAGCATTTGCCGGCCGGATTGCCCTGTCGATCAAGGATCTCGGGCTGAAAGCCGCCATGGCGGGCCTTCGCGTGGAGGCACTACGTCCGGGCACCGTTGCCTTGCCGGGAGGCGGCCGGCATCCCTCCGATACCCAGGCGCGTACCGCTGACCCTGCTCACGCCGCCACAGAGGACAGCGCTCCGTTCTCCGACACGCGCTGACAAAAGGGTCGCCGGCGCGCGGCGCGTTGCGTGACCGGACGACGGTGAGGGCCCGGGGTGCCATGGCACGGCCCGGGCAGGGGAGTCAGCGCATCCACAGTCTCGGCTCGCGGTACCGCCCGGCGCCCACCTGCGGCGCGACGATGTCGTCGAACGCGTCGATCAGGTGCTCGGGAAACCATCGGGGATCGGTGTCCGCGGTGGTCGCCACCACCGTCAGTTGACGCTCGCGTGCCGTGACCGCCAGGTCGGTGAGCGCGACACGGGATCGGGCATCCAGCGCCGCGACCGTTGCTGCGAGGTCGGCCACGAGCAACAGGCGAGGCCGCACCACCACGCCGGCTGCGAGGTCGGTGACCACCCGGGACATCTGTGCGGGTGTCACGGCGGAAAGGCACGCAGCGGACTGCCGGGCATCGAGCCCCGTCAGCCAGCCGTGCCGACGGTGCGGATCGAGCACGACCACGTCGTGCGTGCCACACGACAGGGCGTTCATGGCCGCCAGGTCGAGGGCGACGCTGGGCGGGGCGAGTCGCTCGTCGCGCGCGATGAGGAGATTGCGCCCGGCCGACAGATCCCAGGACACCGGCATGCCCGCACTGTCGCGGCCGAACGGAATCAGGGTCCGGCGGGCGGGGGCGGCCGCAGTGCATGTAGATGCGCCGCGCGGCAGCCCGTCGCCCGGCGCTCGCGCCGGGCGTGCGGGGGCAGCGCCGGAACAAGCTCGGGGTGCGGGGGGAATGACCGGCGGCGTCATGGTGGGAGTCCGTTCCGTGTCGGTGAGGTGCGAGGCAATCTCCGATACGGCGCAACCCTAGACGGGACCTCCGACAGAATCCGGGCCCGCTCCCGTGAGCGGGACTGCCGCGATGCGTGCCATGCCCGGTGGCGAGCACACCGAGACGTGCGCTACTCCGGCGGTTCCGGCGGACCCAGTTCGAAAGCCGGATGCAGGTGTGCCTCGGCTTCGAAATCTTCCGCGGGCGCGTTCTTCTCGGCGTGGAAGTAATCCCGGGTAGCTGAGGCGACGGCGACATAGTGCTTCAGGACGGGTCCGGCCTCGTGTGCCGAGATTTCCCGCACGGAATAGTCGTGGCTGCGGAACCTGCGCGTCAGACGGACGTGGCCCGCGGCGCGGGCGTTGTGAACCCAGGGCACCCCGCCCGAAGCCGCCCCCCCCCCCCCCCCCCC
>NZ_JAXION010000067.1:0-24055 GCF_049311045.1 Rhodococcus sp. 7Tela_A2
GGGGGGGCGGGGGGGCGCCGCGGCGCGCGCGGGCGCGCGGGGCCGCGCCCCCGCGGGGGCCCGCGCCGCGGGATGGGGGGAGAGGCAGATGGTGTGCCCGAGTGCGAGTGTCCGGTGCATGCACGACGCAGGTGGCATCGCACGGCTCGGCCCGTTCGGGCATGGCGTCGAGCCAGCTAAGTGCCCGTCGAAGTGTGTCGGCGAATGCGATGAGCTCCGCGGTCCGCGTGTCGGTGTCGTCCAGGCGTGCGGCCGTCTTCGGCCGTAGCCGAGCACGCACCGCGGCGCAGGAACCGTGCTCCCACACCGCGAGCAATTCACGGATCTCACCGAGAGTGAGTCCGAGATGCTTGGTCGCCTGAATGAACCCGACCCGGTCGAGATCACGCTCCCGGTAGACGCGATATCCGCTGTCGGTTCGACCCGCCGGGACCAGCCCTGCGGATTCGTAGTACCGCAGGGTGGTTGCCGGGACGCCGGTGTGTTCGGCGAACTGGGAGATCAGCATCGTGCCCACACGTCGACGGTAAACCTTCGACCCGACTCGAAGGTCAAGCTCCGAACCCCCGATCCCTTATCCGCGGTAGTCCATCTGCCGGGCCACGCGGCGGGCGAGATCGTCGTCGACGAGGGACACCAGGTGCAGGGCGAGATCGATGCCTGCCGAAATACCGGCGGAGGTGTAGATGCCGCGATCGTGCACCCAGCGCGGCCCGTCCAGCACCGTCAACCCGGGAAAGCGGCGCGCGAGTTCAGCCAGGTCGTCCCAGTGCGTGGTGACGCGGTGGTCGGTCAGCACCCCCGCAACGGCGAGAAGGAATGCTCCGGTACACACCGAGGCGACGATCGGAGTCGACGATCGCGCGGCGATCCAGGCACGCAGATCCGGATCGCTCTCCGCGACCTGCGTGACACCGCCCGGCACGAGCAGCACATCGAATTCCGGTGCGGTGGCAATCGATACGTCGGCGCACACCCGCAGACCGCCGCGGGCGGTGACGATCGACCGATCCGGATATGCGGACACGAGTGTCGCACCGGCGCTTCCACGGGGACTACCCGCCGAGAGCCGCGCGGCCACCGAAAACACCTCGAACGGCCCGAAAGCGTCGAGCACCTCGACGTCGTCGTAGACGAGGATGCCGTACCGAGTCGCTGCCACGGCGCGATCGTATCGTCGCCGCCGCGCGGTGAGTGCACGCGGCCGGCGGGGACCCTTCAGCGCGAAGGGGCGCCGAACCACCGCGTGAGGCGACGTTCCACATCCCGCTGGTCCTCGCCTACCCATGCCACGTGACCGTCCGGGCGCAGCAACAGCGCGGGCACATCCAGTTCCTTGCAGGGATCGACGATGTGGTCGACGCGGTCGGCCCAGCCCGCCACCGACAGGCGGCCGGTGCGGTCGAGCAACAGTCCTCGACCGGCGTGCAGCTGCTCGTAGAGCCGCTCGCGTTCCAGGCGTACATCCCGGATGCGCCTGCCGACCAGGTCGTGCGGGTCGCCGAGGTCGTAGCGGACTCCGATCGCGGTGACCTTCTCGACCAGGTAGCGGTTCACCACGTCGAAATCCATCAGTTGCGTCATCAGGCGGCGCACAGACTGTGGGCCCGGTTCGACGGACATCAACTCCATCATCGCGCGGGTGGTGTCGAGTACGTCGGCGGCGACCGGGTGCCGCTCGTCGTGGTAGCTGTCCAGCAGTGCCTCCGGCGCCCACCCGCACACGGCGCCGGCCAGCTTCCAGCCGAGATTGAACGCGTCCTGGACACCGAGATTGAGCCCTTGCCCACCGGTCGGTGGATGAATGTGCGCGGCATCGCCGGCCAGTAGCACCCGGCCGACGCGGTAACGCTCTGCCAACCGGGTGCCGTTGCCGAACCGGGACAACCAACGCGGGGAATGTGCGCCGAAGTCCGTACCAGACACACTCCGCATCTGGTTCCGCAGTTCGTCGAGGGTCGGTGGGACCCTGCGGTCTTCGGCCACCCCGGCAGCGGGCACGATGACCCGATAGCGCCGCCCCTCACCCACAGGCATCGCGCCGAACCGCAGCTGCGTCTTCCGGACTTCGGCACTCACGGCGGCGATCGTCTCCGGCGTCGCGGTCAGTTCCACCTCGCCCAGCAACGTGTCCACCGTGGACGGTTCGCCGGGGAACGCAACCCCGAGCAGCGTGCGCACCGTGCTGCGACCACCGTCGCAGCCCACCAGATATCGGGAGCGCAGCCGCGTTCCGTCCGTCAGCACCGCGGTGACACCGTCGTCGTCCTGCTCGAGTCCGACGACCGTGCAACCGCGCCGGATCGACGCGCCCAGTTCGGATGCGCGTTCGGTCAGCAGGCGATCGGTGACGGGCTGGGGGATGCCCAGGACGTACGGGTGTGCGGTGTCCAGACCCTCCGGGGCCGGTGCGGGAATGCCCGCGAAGAAACCGCCCACCGGGTGCTTCTTTCCGTGCGAGAGGAACCGCTCGAGCAGGCCGCGCTGGTCCATCACCTCGAGGCTGCGCGCGTGCAACCCGAGCGAGCGCACGACCGGGGTCGGCTCCGTGTCCTGTTCCGGTACGACCACCTGCAATCCGTGCAGCCGAAGTTCGGCGGCCAACATCATGCCGGTCGGCCCGCCCCCGACCACGATGACGTCGATCATGAGAACCCCCATTCGTCCGAAGTGGATCCGGTGCGCCGGCTAGGCGGCGATGCGGCGTGGATGCCGCGCAACCCTGCATGTGTGCAGGTCCTGGCCTCGAACGGCGATTGTGCAGGACACCGGGGGTCTTGCCGCAAGACCGGGGGTGAGTTATATCTTGAAAGGGGCAGGGAGCGCACGACTCCTTGCCTTCGTCGTTTCGGACGTCCTTCCCGTAGTGCGATTCGACCGGCCCCACCCGTCGATCCGCATGTGGTCGCGCGCGGGCAGTCGCCACAGTCCCCGAATGGGTGACATCCGGCATCTGCGTCGAGTTGTGGTTACCGTTGTGAGGGTGATCACATGCTGACCCGTCTGATCGTCGCGTACCTGTCGCGTTATCGCGCGTACGTCGTTGCGGTGGTAGCACTGCAGTCGGTCGCGACGGCTGCGATGCTCTACCTGCCGACACTCAACGCCGACATCATCGACAACGGCGTTGCGAAGGGCGACACCGGATACATCATGCGCATCGGCGGGTGGATGCTGGTGGTGGTGCTGCTGCAGGTGATCTGCACCGTCTCCGGTCAGTACTTCGGTGCCCGCGGCGCGCTCGCCGCCGGCCGCGACATCCGGCACGATCTCCTGCACCGGGTGAACACCTTCTCCGCGCGGGAAGTCGGCACGTTCGGCGCTCCCTCCTTGATCACCAGGAACACCAACGACGTTCAGCAGATCCAGCTTCTCCTGGTGATGAGTTCGTTCGTTCTCGTCACCGCGCCGATCATGTGCATCGGCGGCATCGTCCTGGGCATGCGCGTCGCGCCGGGGCTGGCCTGGCTGCTGGTGGTGGCGGTGCCCGTCCTCGGTCTGACGATGAGCCTGATCATCCGGGTGACGATCCCCGGGTTCCGCTCCATGCAGGCGTTTCTCGACAGCGTGAATCGCGTCCTGCGCGAACAGATCACGGGCATCCGGGTCGTGCGCGCCTTCGTTCGGGAACACCACGAGATGGAACGCTTCGGGGTCGCCAACGACAAACTCGCCGATGCGACCCTGCGGGTCGGGCGAATGATGGCACTGATGTTTCCGGCGGTCATGTTCATCACCAACGTGACGACCGTGGGGATCATCTGGTTCGGTGGTCACGCCGTGTCCGACGGGAGCGTGGAGATCGGCGCGCTGAGCGCGATGATCACCTACGTCGTGCAGATCATGATCTCGGTGATGATGGCGTCGTTCCTGGCGATGATGGCCCCGAGGGCGGCCGTCTGCGCGGACCGGATCGGGGATGTTCTCGCCACCGAAACGTCGGTGGTGCGGCCGGCCGACCCGGCCGGGTTCGCCGCGGATCCGGCAACCGTCGAATTTCGCGCCGCCGAGTTCCGATACCCGGGTGCCGACCAGCCGGTACTGCACGACCTCACCTTCCTCGTCGCGCCCGGCACGACCACGGCCGTCGTAGGGTCGACCGGCTCGGGGAAGACCACCCTGGTGGGGCTGGTGCCGCGCTTGATCGATGCGACGGCCGGGTCGGTGCTCGTCGGCGGCACCGACGTCAGGCGACTCGATCCCGACACGCTGCGATCGGTGATCGGATTGGTCCCGCAACGGGCGTACCTGTTCTCCGGCACCATCGCCTCGAATGTGCGGCACGGAAAGCGTGATGCGACGGACGAGGAGATCTGGGAGGCGCTACGTATCGCGCAGGCCGACGAGTTCGTCCGTGCGATGCCGCTGGGCCTCGACACTCCCGTGGCCCAGGGCGGCACCACGGTCTCGGGTGGGCAGCGCCAGCGTCTGGCGATCGCCCGGGCGCTCGTCCGAAGACCCGCCGTCTACGTGTTCGACGACGCGTTCTCCGCGCTCGACCTGTCTACCGACGCGCGCCTGCGGTCCGCGCTGCGGCCGGTCACCATGTCCGCTGCGGTGATCATCGTTGCCCAGCGCGTATCGACCATCATCGACGCCGACCAGATCGTGGTACTCGATCGCGGACGGATCGTCGGACTGGGCCGGCACGACGAGCTGGTGGAGACCTGTCCGACCTACGCGGAGATCGTCGGGTCGCAGCTCGCGGTCGAGGAGCAGGTGTGACGGGCCCCGCCGCACGGCACGCGGCCACCGCACCGATCCAGAAGCCCCGGTCGTTCGGACCGTCGGTGAAACGGTTGATGCACCGGCTGGTGTCCTACCGCGGTTTCGTGGTCACGGTGCTGCTGGCCACCGTCGGATCGGTGATCCTGTCCGCGATCGCGCCCCGGGTTCTCGGGCACGCCACCGACCTGATCTTCAACGGCGTGGTCGGGCGGATGCTTCCGGCCGGTGCCACGAAGGACGAGGCCGTCGACGGACTTCGCGCGCAGGGGCAGGACACCTTCGCGGACATGGTGGCGTCGATGGACCTCACCCCCGGTGTGGGCGTCGACTTTTCGGCCGTCGGTCGGGTGCTGATGATCGTGCTCGGGCTCTACCTGGGCACCGCGCTGCTGTCGTGGATCGGCGCCTATCTGCTCAACATCGTCGTCGTCGGCACGATCCGGCGGTTGCGCTCGGATGTGGAAGCGAAGCTGCACCGGTTGCCGTTGCGCTATTACGACACCATGCCGCGCGGCGATCTGCTCAGTCGCGTCACCAACGACCTCGACAATCTGTCCCAGAGCCTGCAACAGACCATCTCGCAGGCACTCAACTCGGTCCTCACCGTCGTCGCGATCCTGTTCATGATGTTCTGGATCTCGCCGCTGCTCGCACTCATCGCGCTCGTGACCGTCCCGTTGGCGCTCGGAGCAACGGCCCTGATCGCCCGCAGGTCCAAACCGCATTTTTCCGCGCAGTGGTCCTCGACGGGAAAACTCAACGCCCAGGTGGAGGAAGCCTTCACCGGTCACGACATCGTGCAGGTGTTCGGACTGCAGGCCGAGGTCGAGCAGGAGTTCGACACCCGCAACGACAAGCTCTACAACTCGAGCTGGCGGGCCCAGTTCATCTCGGGCCTGGTGCAACCGGCCATCATGTTCATGGGCAACCTGAATTTCGTGGCGGTCGCCGTCGTCGGCGGACTACAGGTCGCCTCGGGGTCACTGAGCTTGGGGTCGGTGCAGGCCTTCATCCAGTACTCCCGCCAGTTCACTCAGCCGCTCACCCAGATCGGTGCGATGTTCAACCTCCTCCAGAGCGGAGTCGCCTCCGCCGAACGCATCTTCGACATCCTCGACGCCGACGAGCAGACCCCCGATCGCGCCCGGCCGCAGAGCCCGTCGACCGACAACGGGCGCATCGAATTCGACGACGTGTCGTTCCGGTACGTGCCGGACAAGCCGCTCATCGAGAACTTGTCGCTGGTGGCCGAGCCCGGCCACATGGTGGCCATCGTCGGCCCCACCGGCGCGGGCAAGACGACCCTGGTCAACCTCATCATGCGGTTCTACGACGTCGACTCGGGAACGATCCGCGTCGACGGTGTGGATTCGACCGCCATGACCCGCGACGACCTGCGGGAACGCACCGGGATGGTCCTGCAGGACTCCTGGCTCTTCGGTGGCACCATCTACGACAACATCGCATACGGCGACCCGTCCGCGTCCCCGGAGCAAGTGCGCGAAGCAGCCGAGCTGAGCCACGTCGACCATTTCGTGCGTTCCCTGCCCGCCGGGTACGACACGCTGCTGGACGAGGAAGGCGGCGGGGTCAGCGCCGGTGAACGGCAGCTGATCACCATCGCGCGCGCATTCCTCGCGAAGCCGGTCGTCCTCATCCTCGACGAGGCGACGAGTTCCGTGGACACCCGCACCGAGCTGCTGATCCAGCAGGCGATGGCGACCCTGCGCACGGATCGCACGAGTTTCGTGATCGCGCACCGGTTGTCGACGATCCGCGACGCCGACGTCATCGTGGTCATGGAGGACGGGCGCATCGTCGAGCAGGGCAACCACGAGGAGTTGCTCGCCGCCCGCGGCGCGTACTACGAGCTGTACCTCAGCCAGTTCACCGGCCCGGCGGACTCGGCGGTGGGCGCCGGTCCGGCGTCGACCGTCGAGCATGCGTGACGACCGCACCCCGACAACGCCGACGAGCGGCCCGACGCCACGAATTCGGCGTCACAGTGGCAGGATCGAGCCCGTGAGTTCCGCGAACCTGACCCGATCCGAAACCGCCGCACGCGCCCGTGCCGTCGACGTGCACTCGTACGAAGTCGAACTCGACCTGCGCGGCGCGGTGGACGCGCAACGCACGAACTTCCCGGTGGTGACGACGATCGAGTTCACGTCCTCGACCGACGAGACCTGGATCGATTTCATCGGCGACTCCGTCGAGTCCGTCACCGTCAACGGCGAATCCGTCCCCGTGGTGTACGACGGAGCGCGCATCACCATCCGCGGTCTGCGCGAAATCAACGTGGTGAGTGTCGCGGCGACCGGACGATACAGCCGCTCGGGGGAGGGCCTGCACCGGTTCGTCGACCCCGTCGACGGCGAAACCTACCTCTACACCCAGTACGAACCGGCCGACGCCCGCCGGGTGTTCGCGTGCTTCGAACAGCCGGACCTCAAGGCACCGTTCACGTTTGTGGTGGCCGCCCCCGAACACTGGCAGGTGCTCTCCAATCAGGTCGCCGAGCGACAGCGGTCCACCGTGGGCGCACAGACGGTCACCTTCGCGCCCACGCTGCCGATCTCGACGTACATCACCGCGATCGTCGCCGGTCCCTACCATCGCGTCGACGCGATCTGGACCAGGGGCGACCTCGAGGTGCCGCTCGGAGTGTTGTGCCGCGCCTCCCTCGCCGAGTATCTCGACGCCGACGAGATACTCGAGATCACCGCGCAGGGGATGGACTACTACGCCGATCACTTCGAGTTCCCGTATCCCTTCACCAAGTACGACCAGGTGTTCGTCCCCGAGTACAACCTCGGCGCGATGGAGAACCCGGGATGTGTCACCTTCACCGAGGCCTATGTGTTCCGCGGGGTGGCCACCGACGCGCAACGCCAAGGTCGGGCCAACACGATCCTGCACGAGATGGCGCACATGTGGTTCGGCGATCTCGTCACGATGAAATGGTGGGACGATCTGTGGCTCAAGGAGTCCTTCGCCGATTACATGGGAGCGCTGGTCAGCGCCGAAGCGACCGAGTTCCGTGACGCCTGGGTCTCGTTCGCGAACCGGCGCAAAGCGTGGGCGTACCTGCAGGACCAACTGCCCACCACCCATCCGATCGTCGCCGACATCGTCGATCTCGAGGCCGCCAAACTCAACTTCGACGGCATCACCTACGCGAAGGGCGCCAGCGTCCTGAAGCAGCTGGTCGCGTACGTCGGCCGCGACGCGTTCTTCGACGGCATCCGCCGCTACTTCCGCGCACACGCGTTCGGCAACACCACCCTCGGCGACCTGCTGTCCGAACTGTCCGCGGCGTCCGGACGCGACCTGGCCGAATGGGCCCGGCACTGGCTGCAGACCACCGGCGTGACCACACTGAGCCTGGAACGGGCCGGCGACCGCTGCGAGATCGTGCAGTCCACACCCCGCCCGCACCGTCTCGCGGTCGGTATCTACGACTTCGACGATGCCGGCGACCTCGTCCGTACCGAACGCCGGGAACTCGATGTCGCCGAGAGCCGCACCCGCCTCGATCTGCCCGACGCACCGCTGACACTGCTCAACGACGACGACCTCACCTACGCGAAGATCCGGCTCGACGAGCACTCGCTCGCCACCGTCGACGAGTCCCTCGACCGGGTCCGTGACCCGCTCGCACGCGGGCTGGTGTGGTCGGCACTGTGGAACGCCACCCGCGACGGAGAACTCGCCGCGGCGCGGTACGTGTCGATGGCACAACGCTTCTCGCCGAGCGAGGAGAACCTGGCACTGCTCGCATCGGTCCTGGCGAACGCACCGGCCGCCATCGAGCACTATCTTCCGGCCGCCGAGCGGCCGGGGGGGGGGGGCGCCCGGCGCGCCCGCCGGGGGGGGGGGCGGCGGGGGGGGGCCTTTGGGCGGCGGACCGGGGGCGGGGGGCGCAACTGTCCTGCGGGCGGGCGGGGGCGGCGGCGGCCGAGACCGCGGATCATCGCGCCGCCGATATCCGCGGCATCCTCGAGGGCAGCGGGGCGCCGACCGGTTTGGCCCTCGACCCCGATCTGCGCTGGGCACTGTGGACGGCGCTGAGCGCGACGGGGAACGCCGACGAAAGCGACCTCGCCGAGGAGTTGCGCCTCGACGACACCGCAACCGGACGCACCGCGTACCTGCAGGCCCAGGCCGCGCGACCCCGCGCCGATGTGAAGGCCCACGCCTGGGCGTCGGTCCTCGCGGACCGTACTCTCACCAACGATCACCTCGACGCCGTCATCGGGGGTTTCCGGGCGGGTGCGCGGCGCGACCTCACGGCCCCGTACGACGCCGACTACTTCGCGGTGCTCCGCGACACCTGGGCCGACCGGAGCATAGAAATCGCCCGCCGGATCGTCGTCGGGCTCTTCCCGCCCGCCGATACCCTCGACCCGGTGGACGCCTGGCTGGCCGCCAATTCCGAAGCGCCGGCGGCGTTGCGGCGTCTGGTCGTCGAGCAGCGCGACCACCTGGCCCGGGACCTGCGTGTCCAGAAACTCAACACGCCGTGACCGGACTCGATCCGCGGGCCGTCCCGGACGTCGTCTCGGGTGACCTTTCTGCGTCGTCGGCTCCGGCCGTGCCGGACACAGTCGCGGACGCGATGCGTCGCCTGCGGGACAAGGCGGCGTCCGGAAACACCCGCGCGGCGCACCTGAGCGATTGGGCGATCTTCACGCGCTGGTGTGAGAGCACCGGGCACGCACCTCTGCCCGCCACGCCCGAACAAGTCGGATGGTTTCTCACCGAGAAAGCCGCAGAACTCCGGCCCGACGGCCGCTGGGCGTACGCACCGTCGACCCTGTCCCGCTGGGTGTCGACGATCAACAAACTCCACGCCCTCGCCGGTCACCCGCGACCCGGGCAACACGAAAGTGTGCGGGATCTGTTGCGCGGCATCCGCCGTGAGCGCGCCACCCCGCCTGCCCGGCGGACACCGCTGCTCACCGACGACATCCGCAGCATCCTCGCCGACATGCGGACCACCGCGCGCGAGGGCGGATGGCCGGACCGTGCCGCCGAGCGGCGCGATTCGGCGCTGCTGCTCATCGGCCTCGCCGGTGCGCTGCGCCGCAGCGAACTGTCCGCACTGGCCGTCTCGGACGTGGTGCCGCACCGTGCCGACGGGCTGTACGTGACGGTGCGCCGCTCCAAGACGGACCGCGAAGCCCGGGGCCGCACGGTGACCGTGCCGTACGGGTCCGATCCGCACACGTGCCCGGTGTGCGCGTACCGGCGCTGGCGCGAGGTTCTCGACGCGTGGGACGACGGAGGCCGCGCCGCGGTCGCCGAACTCCTCACCGCGGACGCCGTTCCCGTCGACAACCATTGCTGCCGCGGCTTTTCCGTCGACACGACGGACGCGGACCGGCCGTTGTTCCGGCCCGTCCACCGCTCCGGGTCGCTCGGCGGGGGAGCGCTGACCGGGCAGTCGGTGCACTCGATGATCCAGCGCCGCGCGCTCCGGGCGGGGTTCAGCCCCGATCTGGTCGCGACCCTCGGCGGGCACAGTCTCCGCGCCGGGTTCGTCACCCAGGCGGTCCGCAACGGGGCGACCACGCAGACGATCATGACGCAGACCGGTCACGCCGACGAACGCATGGTCGCGCTCTACAGCCGGCACCACGCCGGACTGGTGGGCAACGCGGTCACGCACCTCGGACTCTGACGGATCCGCTCTCTGCGCAACCGAGCCGCCGCAGACTCCGGGGACTAGCGGCCCGCCAGCACGTCGCCGAGTACCCGGGCTGCGTCGGGGAACGACCCGGGGTTCGCTCCGGAATAGTTGAGCCGCAGGTGCGGAGCGGTGGGCTCGGCAGGAAACCACTCGTCGCCCGGCGCCACGACGACACCCCTGGCTTCGCAGTCGCGGACGAGCGCGGGCAGGTCGGTACCGTCGGGAAGCCGTGCCCACAGGTGGAGGCCACCGGGCGGCACCGCCTCGATGTGCGCGGACGGTGCGTGCTCCCGCACCGCCGTGACGAGAAGGTCCCTGCGCGACGCGAGTTGGTGCCGGACCCCGCGAAGATGGGTACGCCAGGCCGGTTGTGAGACGACATCCCAGGCCACCGCCTGAAGCATCCCGCTGACGTACATCGACTGAGCCTGCACCTCGGCGAGGATGCGGGCGCGGGCCGGTCCGCGGGCGACGACGGCCGCCACCCGCACGGACGGCGACACACTCTTGGTCAGGGACCGGAGGTAGACGACATGCCCGCTGTCGTCGAGGGCGGCGACCGGGTGCGCGTCGGTGGTGATCCCGAAGTCGTGCGCCCAGTCGTCTTCGATGAGGAAGGCGCCCGCGTCCCGGACCAGGTCGAGTACGCGCTCGGTCAGCGCTGGCGACCATTGCGCGCCGCTCGGGTTCGCGAAATTGGGCTGGGCATAGAACGCCCGGGCGCCGGTCCGCTCGAACGCCCGGGCGAGTTCGTCGGGATCGGGACCGGCGGGGCCACCGGCAACGGGTACGAGGCGGACCCCGGCGCGGGCCGCCGCGAGCATCGCGCCCCAATACGTGGGGGACTCCACCAGCAGCGGGTTCCCGGTTCCGACGAGGGCATGGAACGCGGCGCCGAGGCCACCCTGACTTCCCGGAGTGATGATGACGTCGCTCGCGGACGGGGCAGCCACCCCGAGCGGAGTCGCCGCGCCGAGCTCGCCGGCGAACCACGCCTGAAGCTCCGGAATCCCCGCTGCGGGTGGGCGGGCGATGGCGGCGTCGCTGCGTGCGGCACGCCCGAACGCACCCCGAACGAGTCGCTCCGGGAGCAGTTCTCGATCCGGGTAGCCCGAGTGCAGGGCGATCACGTCGTTCGGGACGCTGCGCAGGGCCGAGGAGAAGCGAGGGATGCGGTGCTGGGGCGTGCCCAAGGCCGCGGTCTGCCAGCCGAAGTCGGTGGAATGCGCGAGGCGGGCGGCGCGCACGAAGGTGCCGACACCCGGACGGCTCTCCACCGCGCCCGTGGCCTGCAGCGCGCGGAGGGCTTTCTGCACGGTCACCGGACTCACGCCGTACTGCTCGACGAGTGCCCGCGTCGACGGCAGTTGCGCGCCGGGCGACGCCGAGGCGATCCAGCGCTGGAGTCCGGCGACGATCCGCGCACTGCTACTATCATTCATGAGACACAAGAGTAGCGCTATCGTTCCCAGTAGGCTTGCGTTATCGTCGCTCGAGCACGGACTCCGGTGGGGGCTGCTCGGAGTGGTCGCATTCTCCTTCACGCTCCCGATGACCCGCTTCGTGGTCGAGAAGGGTGCGATGACACCGTTGTTCGTCGGCGCCGGCCGTGCGGTGGTCGCCGGACTGCTGGCCGCGATCGCCTTGCTGCTCACCCGTCAGGTGCGCCCCCGCGGCTCCCAATGGATACGGCTGACTGCCGTCGCGGGCGGGGTGGTGATCGGCTTCCCCTTCCTGACGTCGTACGCCCTGACGACCGTGCCGGCGAGCCACGGCGCCGTGGTGGTGGCGATCCTGCCCGCCGCGACCGCCGTGGCAGCAGTTCTGCGCGGACGGGAGCGGCCGCCCGCCGCGTTCTGGATCACCGCGGGTATCGGGACGGCTGCCGCGCTCGTGTTCGCGAGCCTGCAGACCGGCGGATTCGCCGGTCTCGAGGGAGCCGACGTACTGCTCTTCGGCGCCGTGATCGCGGCTGCCGTCGGCTACGCCGAAGGCGGATTGCTCTCCCGTGAACTCGGTGCGTGGCAGACCATTTCCTGGGCGCTCGTGCTGAGTACACCGTTCACCGTTGCGCTCACCGGGCTGTCGATGGCAGATCGGATGCCCACCGGCACACTCCCCGAATGGGGCGCTTTCGCGTATCTGGGAATCGTGAGCATGTTCCTGGGTTTCTTCGCGTGGTACCGGGGACTGGCGATCGGCCCCATGGCGCAGGTCAGCCAGATCCAGCTCACCCAGCCCGTCATGACCATCTGCTGGGCCGCGCTGATCCTGCACGAACACCTCACCTGGCCGGTCGTCGGCGGAGGACTCGTCGTGATCCTGTGTGCCGCGACCGCCGTACGCACACGCGCCGCGACCACGTCGCGCTCCCGTCCCGAAGAAAGTTCGCGCGGCGATGTCGAGAATCCGTCACCTGCTCCGTCTCCGTAGTGAGTGCGACCACAATGGGTCACACCGGACGCGAGGAGAAGACGATGGCCAAGTACCTCTTGCTCAAGCACTACCGCGGCGCTCCGGCGGCGGTCAACGACGTACCGATGGATCAGTGGACACCGGACGAAGTGTCCGACCACATCCGGTATATGAACGACTTCGCCGCACGACTCGAACAGACCGGCGAGTTCGTCGACGGACAGGCGCTCGCCCCGGAGGGCACCTTCGTCCGGTACGACGGGGAGGGCCGCCCACCCGTCACGGACGGACCGTTCGCCGAGACCAAGGACCTCATCGCTGGCTGGATGGTGATCGATGTGGACAGCTACGAGCGGGCTCTCGCTCTGGCCGGGGACCTTTCCGCCGCCCCCGGCGCCGGAGGAAAGCCGATTCACGAATGGCTCGAAGTACGTCCGTTCCTGACGGCGCCACCCACCGTCACCGAGTGACCCCGCAGTAGACGAAAACGAAGTGGACGACACCGAACTCCGTCACCTCACTCCGGTGGTGCTCGGCATCATCGTCCGCCGCGGAGCAGAATTCGCGGCGGCCGAGGATGCCGTCCAGGACGCACTGATCGAAGCCCTCAGGGTGTGGCCGGACGATCCGCCCGACGACCCCAAGGGGTGGCTCGTCGCAGTCGCCTGGCGGCGGTTCTTCGACGCGACCCGTGCAGACGTGGCACGTCGGCGGCGTGAAGCGCTCGTCGCCCAGGACCTCGAGAGGGCCGAACGCGGTTCCGGTGGTGGAGCATCGGACGCGCGCAGCGCTGCGCCACCGGCTGGGGTGGACGACACCCTCGCGCTCTACTTCCTGTGCGCTCACCCGGTGCTGACTCCGTCGTCGGCGGTCGCACTGACCTTGCGCGCGGTGGGCGGTCTGACCACGCGGCAGATCGCGCAGGCGTATCTGGTGCCCGAGGCGACGATGGCACAGCGCATCAGCAGGGCGAAACGCACAGTCTCCGGCGTGCGTTTCGACCGGCCCGGCGATGTCGCCACCGTGCTTCGGGTGCTCTACCTGGTGTTCAACGAGGGATACTCGGGGGACGTCGATCTCGCCGGCGAAGCGATCCGGCTCGGGCGGCAACTGGCGGCGGTGATCGATCATCCCGAAGTGCAGGGTTTGCTCGCCTTGATGCTGCTGCATCACGCGCGGCGCAATGCCCGGCTCTCGGCGGAGGGCAGCCTGATCCCGCTTGCGGAGCAGGACCGCACCCGGTGGGACACCACGTTGATAGCCGAGGGGATCGACATCCTGCAGGCGGCACTCGCCCGCGACCGGCTCGGCGAGTATCAGGCCCAGGCGGCGATCGCGGCTCTCCATGCCGACGCTCCCACCGCCGAGGAAACCGACTGGGTGCAGATCGTCGAGTGGTACGACGAACTCACGCGGTTGACCGGCAATCCTGTCGTCCGGCTCAACCGGGCGGTGGCGGTCGGGGAGGCGGACGGACCGCGTGCCGGGCTGGCGGCGCTCGCCGAACTGGACGACTCGCTGCCCCGGTACCGGGCGGTCGCCGCGTATCTCCACGAACGTGACGGCGACCCGGCAACGGCGGCCCGGATGTATGCCGAGGCCGCCCGCGCCGCGCCCAACCTGGCCGAGCGCGAGCACCTCGTGCGGCAGGCCGCGCGGCTCAACACCGGCCTGTCGCGCTGACCGGGGAACAAAATCGACACCGCGGTGTTGAGGTGGGCAAGATAGTTGAGAAATCAATTATTTCCGCATCGAGGGAGGATCCACATGCCCGCCGTGACCGTAGACAACATCCTTGCCCTTCCGCGCATCACCGATCCGGTGCCCACTGCGCAGCCTCGACCGGTGCTGTCGGTGACCACCGCTCCTCGCGGCTTCGAGGGCGACGGGTTTCCCGTCCACCGCGCCTTCGCCGGCATCGAGATGCGGCACCTCGACCCCTTCATCCACATGGACCAGATGGGGGAGGTGCACTACGCACCCGGCGAACCGAAAGGTACCCCGTGGCATCCGCACCGCGGCTTCGAAACCGTGACCTACATGATCGACGGAACCATGGAGCACCAGGACTCGCACGGGGGAGGAGGCACCATCGCGAACGGTGACACCCAATGGATGACGGCCGGTGGCGGCATCCTGCACATCGAAACGCCACCGGAGCGCCTGGTGACCAGCGGCGGCCTGTTCCACGGCGTCCAGCTGTGGGTGAATCTGCCCCGTGAAGACAAACTGGTTGCGCCTCGCTACCAGGACATCTCCCGTGACCGCGTCACCTTGCTGTCCTCCCCGGACGGTGGAGCGCTCATCCGGGTGATCGCCGGCGACCTCGACGGGCACCGCGGACCGGGCTCCACCCACACCCCGATCACCCTGCTGCACGTGAGCCTGGCGCGCGGTGCGCGCGTGACGGTGCCGTGGAATGCGGAGTTCAATGCCCTGGCGTACGTGCTGGCGGGAGACGGCTCCGCCGGTGCCGACCGCCGTCCGATCCACTCCGGGCAGACGGTGGTCTTCGGGCGCGGCGACACCCTGACGATCGACGCGGCCGACGAGCAGGACTCGCGTGCCGACACGCTCGAGGTGTTCGTTCTGGGCGGCAAGCCGATTCGTGAACCCGTGGCGATGGCGGGGCCCTTCGTGATGAATACGAAGGCGGAGGTGATCGCCGCGTTCGAGGATTTCCAGGCGGGACGCTTCGGCTCCGTCCCCGCGACCGGCGGACTCCCAGGGCCGGCGCAGTAACTCGGTGCACGCCGTCGCGGTGGCGCGTCGCACCCATGCGTGAGGCGCGCACCCGGCGGGTACCCGGTCCGGGCACGGACCGATCTGCCGCCGGGCGACCGAGGAGAGCAATGGAGTCACGTACAGCGGAGTCACCACGAACAGCGACGAGCAGCGAGGCGGCAGTTCCGGTCGACTCCGAGTTCCACGACCTCGACGCATGGTGGCGCGCAGCGAATTATCTGTCGGTAGGTCAGATCTACCTCATGGACAATCCGCTTCTGCGGGAACCACTCCGGCCCGATCACATCAAACCCCGTCTGCTGGGGCACTGGGGGACCACCCCCGGACTCAACTTCATCTATGCGCACCTCAATCGGGTCATCACCGCCCGCGATCTCGACATGATCTACGTGATGGGCCCCGGCCACGGTGGCCCGGGCCCGGTCGCGGCGGGGTGGCTCGAAGGCACCTACAGCGAGCGTTATCCGGAGGTCTCACAGGACGAGGCCGGGATGGCTCGCCTGTTCACGCAGTTCTCCTTCCCCGGAGGCATTCCGAGCCACGTCGCCCCCGAAACGCCGGGTTCCATTCACGAGGGCGGCGAACTGGGGTACTCGCTCGCCCACGCTTACGGGGCTGCGTTCGACAATCCCGATCTGGTCGTCGCTGCGGTGATCGGCGACGGCGAGGCCGAAACAGGTCCGCTCGCCGCGAGTTGGCACTCGACCAAGTTCGTCGACCCGCGCCGGGACGGCGCCGTCCTCCCGATCCTGCATCTCAACGGTTACAAGATCGCCAACCCCACGGTGCTTGCGCGCATCGACCCCGGGGAACTCGACTCTCTGCTGCGCGGCTACGGCCACGACCCGATCGTGGTGGCCGGCTCCGACCCGGCCGAGATGCACCGGGCCTTCGCGTCGGCACTCGACCGGGCACTGAACCGTATCGACGAGATCCAGGAGCGCGCGCGCCGGACCGGCGATACGGAGCGTCCGGCATGGCCGATGATCGTGCTGCAGTCGCCCAAGGGGTGGACGGGTCCCGCCGAGGTCGACGGCACTCCGATCGAAGGCAGCTGGCGCGCGCACCAGGTGCCGTTCGGCAACGCCCGCAACGACGCCGGGCACCGCATGATCCTCGAAGAGTGGATGCGGAGCTATCGACCGGGAGAACTGTTCGACGACAACGGGGCTCCCGTCCCGCAGATCCGTGACCTGCATCCTTCGGGCGCACGGCGGATGAGCGCCAACCCCCACACCAACGGCGGCGCGATCCTGCGGGATCTCGCGTGCCCCGATTTCCGCGACTACGCCGTCCGCATCGGCACACCCGGAAACGAGACCGCCGAAGCGACCCGGGTGCTCGGCGACTTCCTCCGCGACGTGATGGTGCGCAATCCGAGCACCTTCCGGATGTTCGCGCCGGACGAGAACAATTCGAACCGGCTCAACGCCGTTCTCGAGGCCACCGACCGGACCTGGAATGCCCGGACGGTGCCGGGAGACGACCACCTCGCGCCCGACGGACGGGTAATGGAAGTGCTCTCCGAACACATGTGCCAGGGCTGGCTCGAGGGCTACCTGCTCACGGGACGGCACGGGCTCTTCTCCTGCTACGAGGCATTCGTCCACGTCGTGGATTCGATGTTCAACCAGCACGCGAAGTGGCTGCGCACCACCAACCGCATCGAGTGGCGCAAACCGATCCCGTCGCTCAATTACCTGCTGACCTCACATGTGTGGCGGCAGGACCACAACGGCTTCTCCCATCAGGACCCCGGCTTCATCGACCACGTCGTCAACAAGAAAGCCGAAGTCATCAGGGTCTATCTGCCGCCGGACGCCAACACCCTGTTGTCCGTCGCCGATCATTGCCTCCGCAGCCGCCAGTACGTCAACGTGATCGTCGCGGGCAAGCAACCGGAATTGCAGTACCTCGACATGGATGCGGCCGTCACCCACTGCACCAAGGGAATCGGCATCTGGGAGTGGGCTTCGACCGACGCCGGCGCGGAACCGGATGTGGTTCTCGGATGCGCCGGAGACGTACCCACGAAGGAAACGCTCGCGGCGGTCGACATTCTTCTCGGATACTTCCCGGACCTGAAGATCCGCGTCGTCAACGTCGTCGATCTCATGAGATTGCAAGACGACCGGGAACATCCCCACGGTCTGCCCGCCGCCGACTTCGATGCCCTGTTCACCACCGACAAGCCGGTCATCTTCGCCTACCACGGATACCCGTGGCTGGTTCACCGCCTCACCTACCGCCGCGCCAACCACGACAACATCCACGTGCGCGGTTATATCGAGGAAGGCACCACCACGACACCGTTCGATATGTGCGTCCTCAACCGGATCGACCGATTCCATCTCGCGAAGGACGTCATCGACCGGGTGGACCGCATCCGTCCCATCGCCGGTCACGCCCGCGAACACCTGCTGAACACGCTGGCCGAGCATCACCGCTACATCCGCACCCACGGTGAAGACATGCCGGAGGTCACCCAGTGGACATGGCGCGGGACGGACGCCGCACGATTCTCGTCGTGAGCCGCGGTCCCGCGGGCCCCGTTCAGGCGAGATCTGTTTCCGGCCGCCGCAAGACGGGCTCACCGCGGACGAGACGGGCGATGTCGACCTGGTCGAGCGAGGTGACCACGAGGTCGGCACCGGCCTCGGCGAGGCCGACCTCGTCGTCCGCGCGCGCGACCCCGATCGAGAGCATGTGTCCGGCTTCGGCGGCTTCGATTCCGCTCACCGCGTCTTCGACGACCACACATGCTTCCGCCGGGACACCGAGTTCGGCGGCCGCAGTGACAAATATTTCGGGATCCGGCTTCCCGCGGGCGAAATCGCGACCGGACAGGTCTGCGTCGAACATGTCGCTCAGCGTGGCGCCCTCGTCGATCGAGGCGGTATCGAGACCCTCATCCCGCGCGAACACGTCCATCCGGACGGCCCGCAGGAACCGGAACGCGTTTTTCGACGACGACGCCGCGGCGAGTGGGACCCCAGCGGCCCGCATCGCGAGCACGAACCGCAAGGCATCCGGGTACGCCCGGAACCTGCCGTCGTCGATCAAGCGGATCAACAGATCCTGCTTGCGATCCGCATAGGTGCGGAGGTGTTCGTCGTCATCCGGGATCCCGAAGTACCGCAACGCGGCACCGGCGCCCTCCATGCGCGGCCGGCCCGACATCACCTCCTGGTACACCAGGGGAGTGAACGCGTCTTCCGACCACGAACTGCGGTCCCGGATCGGAGCCCATTCGCCGAGCATCAGGTCGCGGAGGCTCTCCCGCCACGCGTGCTCGTGGGGTGAATCGACGAGCACCCCGTCGACATCGAAGATCGCGCCGCGCAGTCCGTGCTCGCTCATCGTCGCTCCCGTCGTCCGGTCAGGCCGGTAGCTCGTGGCGATCCGGTGCCGCCGGCACCGGCGGAATATGGAACACGTGCGACGCGCCCGCCCCGAGTTCGACGATGTTGTCGGCGACGCCCACCCGCACCGGCACCCGGAAACCTTCGACCTCGGCGAGGACGGTCAACTTGTCGCCCACGATGCGCACGCGCAGGGGAGTGCCGCGATACCGCATCGAGAACGACACCCCGTCGAGCCGGTCCATCAGGCGAGGGCGGAACATCAGCGCGCCACCGTAGATACGGGCGCCGACGTAGTAGCGCTGCACCAGGTCCAGCGTTCCGGCCATCACCCCCATGTGGATGCCTTCTTTGGTGGTGCCGCCCTGCAGGTCGCTCACATCGCTCTCGAGCGCCACCATGAACCGCTCCCACGACGACTCCGGATCGAACGCCGCCAGCACGCCGGCGTAGGTGAGGAAACTCAGCGTCGACCCGTGTGAAGTCCGCTGGTCGTAGTACTCGACCGTCCGCACAGCGAGTGCGCGGTCGACGTCGTAGCCGAGTCGCGCGAACAACGGTTGCAACTCGTTGAAGTCGAACAGGAAGAACAACATCACCGCGTCGGCCTGCTTGGAAACCTTGTACCGGTTCGGGTCCTTGCCCTCCGCCCGCAGGATGCGGTCCATCCGCTGGATGTTGCCGTACTTCTGCCGGTAGTGGTCCCAGTCGAGTTCCTCGAGGTCTTCGTATCCCTCGAACTGACTGATCACCCCGTCGTGGAACGGCACGTACATCTTGGTGGTCATTTCCGACCACGTCTCCAACTCCTCGTCGGTCACGCGCAAGCGGGCGCGCAGCGCGGTCTGGCGACTCGCGGACAGGCGTTCGAGCACGTCGAGTGCTTTTCCGGCGATCCACGCGACCATGACGTTGGTGTAGGCGTTGTTGTTCAGTCCCGCTGCCTCGACATCCGGGTATCGCTCGTGAAATTCGTCGGGCCCCATCACGCCGTGGATTTCGTAGCGGTCCCGTTCGGGGTTGTACCGGGCGATGGACGACCAGAACCGTGCGATCTCGAGCATCAACTCGGCGCCGAAATCGGCGAGGAAATCGAAGTCGTCGGTCGCCTGGTAGTACCGCCACACGTTGTAGAAAATCGCTGCGCTCACATGGCGCTGGTTGCGGCTCAGGTCCGGATCCCACTGTCCCGACAGGGGATTGAGGTGAACGGTCTGGGTTTCCTCGGTGCCGTCGCTACCGCTCTGCCAGGGGAACATCGCACCGTCGTACCCGGCGTCCCGCGCCGCGGCCTGGGCCTCACCCAACCGGCGGTACCGGTAGCCGATCAGGCCTCGTGTCACGTCGGGCATGCGCAGGTCGAGGAACGGATAGACGTACAACTCGTCCCAGAACACATGCCCGCGATACGCCTCGCCGTTGAGCCCGCGCGCCGGCACGCCGGCATCGTGCCGCGCCGTGTGCCGCGAACAGACCTGCAGCACGTGCGCGACGTGCAACCGCAGCAACATCTGGACGCGGGGTTCACGGGGCACCCGGATATCGCAGATGTCCCACAGTTCGTCCCATGCGGCCTCGTGCTCGGCGTAGGCCTCGTCGAAGCCCGGATACCGCACCACGTGGCGTCCGGCCGCGGCGAGGGGCTCGGTGATCGCGTCGTCGCGGGCGGTGAACATCGCCACGAGTTTCTCGACCCGCACGGGCGTGCCCTGGGTGACATCGAACGCCAGCACCTGCTGGATGTAGTCCTCCATCTGGTACAGGTCGCGCTCGACGTCGAGGCAGTCCTGCTCGCCTTCGTAGAAGACCTGCGTGCGGGCAGCCTGCGCGATGTAGATGTCGGATTGCCGTGTCTGCACCTTCAGGGCGATCGTGTCGGCGCTGAAGGTTCGGGGGGAGACCGGATCGAGGTGGCGACCCTCGAGTTCGCGGTAGCGCGCGACCGCTCGGTTGGTCATGCGTCCGTCGAGCGCCGACACCAATTCGATGCGGCCGGACCAGTTCTCGGGGGTGATGGTCCAGGACAGGCCGCTCTGGTGCCGGTGCGCCATACTCACGAAGCGCCGGCTGTGCAGGGTGGTTTCACGGCCCTTCCGGTCCCGGAACCGGATCTTGCGCATCACGGTGGCGGTGCGGATGTCGTAGATGTGCCGGTACGACAGGATTTCGACGTTCGACAGCCGGATCGCGTCTTCGCCCTCGATGCGCATTTTCAGCACCAGCCAGTTGGGGAGGTTGACCAGATCCTCGTTGAGGACGGGGCGACCCCCCATGATGGTGGTCTCACGGTTGTAGCAGCCGTGGGAGTACGTGCCGGGATAGTGGACTTCGCCCATGTCCTCCCACTCCGCCGTGCCCCGCGTGCAGAAGTATCCGTTGCCGGTGGACGTCATCGCCTCGCGGAGTCCTTCTTCGTCCGCATCGAAGGTGGTGTATTCGAGAGTGAACTCCGGGTCGGACACGCTTACCTCCAGGGCGAGTAGCGGTGGGCGACGGATCAGCGGGCCAGGCCGGTCAGGAACTTCTCGACGTCCTGCACCGAGTCGAGCACGAAATCGGCGGCCGTGGTGCGGCCCGCCATCTCCGGGTCGTCGGGACGGCCTACGAGGATGCCGATACCCCGGCCGCGCAGGGCCCGGAACGCGCTTTCGTCGGTGATGTCGTCGCCGAGATAGAGCGGAACGATGTCGTCGGAGTCGAGCCCGAGAACGTCGATGAGGTGCAGGACGGCTTTGCCCTTGTTCCAGTCGATCGCCGGGGTGAACTCGTAGACCATCTTCCCCGGGACCAGAGTCAGACGATCGCTGTTCCGGTCGCGCAATTCGTGGATGATCTCGTCGACGCGGGCGCGGGTATCCGGTGCGGCCTGCCGGTAGTGCACGGCGACCGACGCGTGTTTGGCTTCGATGGTGACACCGTCGAAACCGTGGAGCCTCTCACGCAGGGTGGCGGTCGTTTCCGCGATCAGGTCCGTGAAGTCGGTGAGCGCCTCGTGCACCACCGGCCCCTGCTCGGGACTCCAGATGTCGAACCCGTGGCTTCCGGCGACGATCAGGTCGTCGACGCCCATCAGTTGCTGCACGACCTGGCGGTCGCGCCCGGTGACGATGCACACCGAGCACCGGTCCGCCAGATCGAGCACGGTCCGGCGCATGCTGTCGGACCAGACCGCGTCCTCGGGGCGGGGAACGATGGGCGTGAGTACGCCGTCGTAATCCAGGAACACTGCCGGCCGGCGGCCCTCCAAACGCTGCCGCAATGCTTCAGAGCCGAGGGCCGGGGGCAGATCTCCCACGGTCGACACCGTTTCCATGTCGTCCGTACCTCCTGCAGTCGGGGTCGTCGTCAACGGGTCACGGCTCCGGGCGGTACCTGTCCGCCGGGGGCCGCCCTCCCCGAACCGTACACCTCACGGACTTGCGTCCGGAGGCATTGGAAGGGGCGCGATCCGCCGTCAGCGGATCGGGCGCCGCCACCGGGCGTCGTCGGCGGTCAGTTGCGTGACCAGGTGCTCCGACGCGTCGGCATTGCGGAACGGGCCGGCGAGCAGATCGGCGTAGACGTGGGACGGTGCGACGTACCGCAATCCTCCGCGACGGTCCATGCGATCGAACACGACGGGCGACCAGGGGATCGCGACGACGACGTCGCCTCCCCGGTCCACCGGGCGCAGACCGAGGACGGCCGCGAACTCGTCCGGATCGTCGGCGTAGACCTCGAGGAGCGCCGGTTCGGCGTAGTCGGTCGCTCCTACTCCGGTGAGCGCGTAGGGGATATCGACGTGCTCGGCGAGCCGGTTGCGGATTGCTGCCACGCCGTCCGGCGCCGCGAAACGGCGGATCGGGCAGACCTTCCGGTCGTCGGCCCACGCACGCAGCATCGGCTCCCACCGCACTTCGGTGATGGCACCGCGGGGAATGCGGCGGATGAGTTCGCGTTCGACCAGGACCTCGACGACGCGGTAGGTGGCGCCGGTCGACGCTCCCGACAGCTTGATCAGCTCGGGAACGGTGATCTCGCCCTCGTGGTCCGCCAGCGCGCGGACCACCCGATCGGACGGTTCACCGGTGAGGACTCCGGAGGGTCTGCCCGGGCCACGCCACGGATCGGCGTCGGCGCCGCGGTTACGCACCCAGATGGCCGGGCGTGCCGCCACGAGGGCGAGGTTGCCGGTGGCGTCGGCATAGGAGATGCCGTGCTGGTCGAGCTGGCGACGGACCGGATCGGACAAATAGTGGGCACAGACGAATCCCCGGTCGGATTCGGTCAATTCGGCCGTGATGCGCGCGACGTCACCGCTGAGCACTCCGCGCGAAGGTATGACCGCGAAGGACACCGACTCGCCGTCCGGTGCGGTGACGAGGAACCGGCGGGGCGCCTCGGGGGAGCGGGACCGGTCGGCGCTCAGACTCCATCCGAGCGGCAGGCAGGCTTCGAGACCCGCGGCGGCGCGCCGGTAGATGTCGATGTGGCGTTCGGGGCGCGGCCCGGCCGGATTCTCGACGGTGGCCAGGGAGTCCAGTTGTGTCACATCCACCACAGTAGTCACTCTGTGCACGACGGAAAAGGCTTTTTCTCGAATTTCCGATGCGGCGGTCCACCCGGTGCCCTCGACGAAGACGAACAATCCATGCGCTAGCGTCTTTCGCATGACTGACAGCGCCGGCCGGATCGCATTCATCCAGGCCACATGGCATCGCAACATCGTCGACCAGGCCAAGGCCGGGTTCACCGACGAGATCGTCTCGCTCGGATGGTCCGCCGAGAACATCGACTACTTCGAGGTCCCCGGGGCGTTCGAGATCCCCCTGCACGCCGCACGTCTGGCGCGCACCGGCCGGTACGCCGGCATCGTCGCCGCGGGACTGGTCGTCGACGGCGGGATCTACCGCCACGACTTCGTGGCCACCGCCGTCATCGACGGCTTGATGCGCGTGCAGCTCGACACCGATGTACCGGTGTTCTCCGTCGTGCTCACTCCGCATCACTTCCACGAGCACGACGAGCACGTCTCGTACTACACCCGCCACTTCGTGACGAAGGGCGCCGAAGCGGCTCGCGCACTAGATGCCACCGTCACGTCGCTGCGCGCGTTGCCGACCGCGGACTGATC
>NZ_JAXION010000068.1:0-23870 GCF_049311045.1 Rhodococcus sp. 7Tela_A2
CCCATGCCGGGTACAGGCGCTGGCAGCGGATGCCCGGCCGGTGCGTACCCGGGGGGCAGATACCGGGGGGCCGGCAGACGGGGGGCGGCCTGGAAATAGCGGGGGGCAAGCGGGTGGATCGACTCCACCGTGGTCCTGTCCAGCAGATAGAAATGCACGTCGAAATGCGGTACGTCGAAACCGTGTTCGGGGTTGTGACCGCGAGAATTCCAGTCCACCGTGACGTGGTCGAACGGCGTCGCGTTCGCCTCCGCGGGCAGGTCGAGCACGTACGCCTCGGTGACGGGCAATACACCGTCCGGCAGTCCGTCGAGTGCGGCCGCGTCGAGTCGCACCCCGACCGTGGCAGGCGTGCCCTCCGCGTCGAGGGTGACGTAGGTGCGGGCGCTGCCGGCACCGACCGGACGCGCCGGCCCCTCGGCCGCACCAGGGATGCCGTGGCCCCCCCCGCGCGGGGGGGGGGCGCCCCCACCAATCCGACGAATCCCACGGTGACGATCACGGCAAGATGACGGACACGCGGCCGAATATTCATCCGGGGCCCTCGATTTCGGTCGTCGGGCGGCATCGTGTGGATCCTACCGAGGTGCCGATGACGACGAGACGAAGTAGACCGATTCGTGATGCGCGGGCACGGTGGATTTTTGGCGCACACTATGCCGGTGGTGGTGATGCGCCACATGGCCGTGGGCGAAAACGCGGTCCCAAGTCTATGATCTGGCCGACAGCGCCGCCGGTCGTGGTGGTTGGTTCCTCGTACCGAATACCTGAAGGGCGCAATGTAGTCCGATAACGAGACTCGACCCACCGCAGCCGAACTCCCCCCACTCTCCGACGCCCGATTCCGCCGGTTTGCGGCAGGAAACGTGATCAACAATATCGGTGAGACCGCTTTCGTCGGAGTCGCTCCGCTCCTACTGGTCCAGGTCTACGGCCCGGCCGCGGTTGCGCTCTCGGTGGTGGCAACCGCGGTGTCGGGTCTCCTGGCGCCCTTCGTCGGCGCAGCGATCGACATGCGCGGTTGGCGCATGTTCTTCTATATCGGCCTGGCAGCCCAGTCCGCCTCGATTCTCGCTGTTGTCGCCTCGCTGGCCGTCGGCCGGCTTCCGCTCGCTCTGCTGGGAATCCTCCTGGTCGTGAACGCAACCGCGAGCATCAGCTATCTCTCGGCATGGAAAGTGGGCCTGAACGAACTCTTCCCGGACTTCCGCCGTCGTGCCCGAGGCACCCTGAACACGCTCTTCTACATGACGGGCGTGATCGGCCCTTTAGCGGCGTTCGGCATCATTTCGGTGAACGGTGTGACCCTGTTCCTCGTCTTCTACGTCGTCACGTCCTTTGCCCCCGTTGTGGCTCTCCTGTGGATCGACCGGGGACGGCCACGTACCGTGTCGCGCGCCGACGGGACCGCCATGGCGGCTCTGGCGGCGGGAGTGACGGCTATCCGGGGCTCGACGGTGTTGCGGCGGTTGCTGCTTCTCAGGTGCCTGGCTTCGGCGCTGCCCACGACGCTCATCGGCGCCCTCATCGTGCTCCGGTTCGAGTCGTACGCTGCCGCGCCCCTGCTGATCTTGGCTGTCTCCAACGTCACGGTCTATGTGGGGAATCAATACGTCAGCCGAATGGCGGACTTTCCGGAAGCCAGGATTGTGCTGGTGTATGGCACGCTGGGTCTTGCCGGAATAGCGATCCTGAACATCGACAACCTGTATGCATTCGTGATCGGGGTGGCGATTTTCGGAATCGCGACCGGAGTCGGACTCTCGCACTACGTCCTTGCCGTCGTCGTGTACTCGCCCACTCAGGTGTACGGATCGATAGGTGGCGTGTTCGGTCTTGCGTCGAGCGTTCTCGGTATCGCGGTCGGGCTTGTGCTGTCGATGGTGGACATGATCGGCCTCACGGCGTTCTATCTCATCCTGACGTTGCTGGCACTGGCCACTTTCGCAGCGGCAATCCGCTATATCCGTACCCCGGAAATATCTTCGGCGGCTCTTGTGAGCGAACAGTAGGACACGATTTCCGGTCGCAACCGAGTTGCCGAGTTCGAACGGTCATTCGCGCCTCGTAGGCAGCGACAAAGTGCGCGCAGCATCCCTTGCCCGTGCAGACCACCGGGGAGGTTCAGAGCCCCTGAGCGGCGCCATCTACGGATCGGACCGGTTCGTCGTGGGTGTGGATCGGTCCGTCGGTCTCCCCGAGTCGCTGCCCGCCGCCACCCCACCGCAGGGCGATGATCTCGGCAGCGATCGACACCGCCGTTTCCTGCGGGGTCCGGGCCCCGAGATCCAGCCCGATCGGTGAGGACAGGCGCGCGAGATCGTCGTCCGTCATCCCCGCTTCACGCAACCGGGTCATCCGGTCGTCGTGCGTCCGGCGCGACCCCATCGCGCCGACGTACGCCACGTCGAGCCGGAGCGCAACCTCCAGGAGAGGCACATCGAACTTGGGGTCATGGGTGAGAACCGTGATCACGGTGCGCTTGTCGATCCGTCCGGCGTCGGCCTCGGCGGCGAGATAACGGTGCGGCCAGTCCACGATCACTTCGTCCGCACCGGGGAAACGCGCTTCGGTTGCGAAGACGCCGCGCGCGTCGCACACCGTGACCCGGTACCCGAGGAAAGTTCCCAGATCTGCCATCGCTGCGGCGAAATCGATTGCGCCGAACACGATCAACCGGGGTGGCGGCTGGAAGACGTTGACGAACACCGACATTCCCTCGCCGCGACGCTCACCGTCGGTGCCGTAGTGCAGGGTCCCGGATCGTCCGACGTCGAGCAGGCCGCGTGCGTCGTCGGTGACGGCATCGTGCATCCGGGAGGACGGCAGCGTCCCGGCGTCCCGGTCCGGCCACACCACCAGGCGTCGCCCGAGCACCGCCGGATCGGGATGTTCGGTGACCGTCGCGATCGCCACCGGTTCGCCGCTGCGTACCGACGCGACGACGTCGGCGAAGGAGGGAAATCCGGCACTGTCGATCCGTTCGACGAAGACGTCGATGATTCCACCGCACGTCAACCCCACGCTGAACGCGTCGTCGTCGGATACCCCGTACCGCTCGAGCACCGGCGTTCCGTCACCGATCACGTCCTGAGCCAGTTCGTACACCGCGCCCTCGACGCACCCGCCGGACACGCTGCCCGCCACCGTGCCGTCTCCTGCGACCAGCATCGACGCTCCCGGCGGGCGCGGCGCGGACCGGAACGTCGACACGACGGTGCCTACCGCGACGGCCTCGCCCGCCCGGTAGCGGCGGTCGAGTTCGTCGAGAACCTCACGCACGATGGACCTCCTCGAGCAATGTTTCCAATGTCGCGAGGCTGTGTCCCGCGAGCAGACGATCGATATGTGGCAATGCCACCGAGATACCCGATTGGATCGGTTCGTACCCGGCGTGGCCGGCGTGCGGATTGACCCACAGGATCGCGTGCGCGAGCCTGCGCAGTTGTGCCATCTGCTCTCCGAGCAGTACAGCGTCGCCGCGCTCCCAGCCGTCCGAGAAGATGACCACGACCGCGCCGCGGGCCAGCCCACGGCGTCCCCAGCGGTCGAGGAAGGCGCGCAGTGTGTCGCCGAGCCGAGTGCCTCCGGCCCAGTCGGGCACGGTGCGGGCGGCCGCGGCGAGGGCATGCTCGGGGTCACGGGCGCGCAGTGCCCGCGATAGCCGGGTCATGCGTGTGCCGAGCGAGAACACCTCTGTTCCGCCGGGGTGGGAACGGGTGACGACGTGCGCGAACCGCAGCAGAGCGTCGGCGTACGGAGCCATGGAGCCCGACACGTCGATCAGCAGCACCACCCGGCGCGGCCGCGTCGCCCTGCGGTGTCGCACGGGCCGTACCGCCTCGCCACCCGCGGCGAGCATCGCCCGCAGGGTGCGTCGCGCGTCCACCTGCCCGGCTCGGGAGGGACGCCTCCGCGCGGCGGCCCGCACAGGAGGACGGGGCCGCAATAGTGTCAGCATCTCCGTCAGGTGAGCGCGTTCGGCGGGTGTGAGTTCCGCGATGTCGCGATTCCGCAGCACTTCGGTATCGGTGGCCGCGACCTGCAACTGGGGAGCATCTTCGCCCGTGCCGTCCACTGTTCCCTGCGTCCGGGTCAGCGCGGCGATCCGCGCGGTACGGGTGCGCTGCCCCCGGGTCCGCGACACGCTCGGCACTGCGCCTCCGAACCAGCTGCGGAAGGCCGCGTCGTAGCGGGGTAGATCGTCGGGGTCGCGGCACAACGTCGCCCGTCCCGCCCAGTAGACCTGCGCCGGATCGCCGATGTCGAGTTCACCGAGCGCCCGGACATACGTGTCGGTGGCGTCCGGAGTCACGGGCATGCCGGACTCGGCGAGCGCGCGGGTGAACCCGGCGAAGCCCACCAGCGTGCCGTGCACCGCGGTCGTCATCCGGCGAGAACCCGGTCGAGACCGGCCCGCGTGACGCGCTCGACGTCTTCCCGGTATTTCAGGACGGCGCCGAGTGTCGAGGCTGCCGTCGCGGCGTCGAGCACCTCGCGGTCGAGTTCACGCAGCGCGCGGGCCCAGTCGAGGGATTCCGCCACCCCGGGCGGTTTGAGCAGGTCGTAGTCGCGCAGCGCGTGGACCGCTTGCGCGACCTGCGCGGCGAGGGAAGCGTCGATATCAGGCAGGCGACGACGCAGGATGGCGATCTCGCGGTCGAGGTCCGGGTGTTCGACCCAGTGGTACAGGCACCGGCGTTTGAGTGCGTCGTGCACTTCCCGGGTGCGGTTGGAGGTGAGCACCGTCAGCGGCGGCACCGCCGCGCGGATCTCTCCGAGTTCGGGAATCGTCACGGCGTTCTCGTCGAGCACCTGTAGCAGCAGCGCCTCGAATTCGTCGTCTGCACGGTCGATTTCGTCGACGAGCAGCACACAGGGTGCGCCGGTGAGGGCTGCCAGCAGTGGCCGGGTCAGCAGGTAACGCTCGGTGTAGAGGGACCGTTCGGCGGTGTCGGCGTCCAGAGCGCCCCCGCTCGCGGCCTCGAGGGTGCGCAGGTGCAGCAACTGCCGGGGAAAGTCCCAGTCGTAGAGTGCCTGCGACGCGTCGATGCCTTCGTGGCACTGCAACCGGACGAGCGGCAGGTCGAGCGCCTCGGCCAGGGCCGTCGCGAGGGAGGTCTTCCCGGTGCCGGGTTCGCCCTCGCAGAAGAGTGGCCGGCCCATCCGCATCGCCAGAAATGCCGTGGTCGCGAGGCCGTCGTCGGCGAGGTAACCGGTCGATTCGAGCGCCGTCACGAGGTCCTCGGGGGACCGTACCTCTGTCACCGCACCTGCCATGGGCTGAGCCTAGGACACCTGGGCGTGCCGCGACGGTGACTCGGAGTCACGGGGTGAGGCCCTGGTCCACGAGGCGACCGTGCACGCGTAGCCGTGAGATCCCTCCGTCCGGATATACGTCCAAGCGTACGAACGAGAGCGGCATGCTCGAATCCACACGGAACCGGTGCCGGCAATCGGGCAGCAGCGCAGTCTTCGGGAGCAATTCGACGAACGCCGATGCGTCGGCAGGGTCCGAGCCGTCCGGGAGGCCCGACAGTCGTGCCCACCCCGGCGCGTTCCCGACGTAGTACGACGTGTCGATCTCCACGTGGTCGATCAGTGCGGTGCCGGCCAGGCGCACCACGACGTAGTCGTTCCCGTCGTCGCGCCGTCGTGCGTTCTCCCAGCCACCGCCCATGTTCACAGCCCTGCCGGGAGCGATGATGTTGCGCGGCGACGAGTAGAAGCGGTTCGAGCAGTCCGCGATGTCGCCGCCGTTCTCGAGTGCTGCGAGATCGACCGTGCCGGTGAGGAACATCGGGTCCGGGCGAACTTCCCCGTGGACCCGGAAGCGGGCGACGCCACCGTCGGGAAAGATGTTGAGACGCACGTGGGTCCAGCGTCGCTCGCTGTCCACGGCAAAGGCATTCGCGGTGTCACCGAGCAGGGCCACCTTGTCGACGACGGGTTCCCAGGGCGCATCGAGGAGGTCGGCGACACCGGGATATCCCTCGAGGCATACGGCGTCGACCGACGCGAACGGTGGGAAGTTGCCGGTGAACCACGCCGTGTCGATCACCACGCCTCGGATCACGCCCGGGACACCGAGACGCACGATGGCGACATCGTGTCCGGGTTCGCGCCGCCTGCGGGTTTCCCAGCCGTCGTACACCTTTCCCTTGTGCCCGAACGCGGACAGATCGTGCAGCGCCGGGCCGGGCGCGATGAGATTCTCACGCTGGGCGAACAACTCGTCGTTGGCGTACATCACCGAGCCGGTCAGTTCGCGGGAGGCGAGGTCGGGAAGTTGCCGGAAATCGGGCGATGTCATCGAATGTCCTTCCGGGACAGCAGTCGAGCGCGAGGAGCAGGGTCGTGGCGGCGATCACCGGTGACCGTGAGGGGTTCGCCGGCCAGCCATGTCTGCCGCACGACACCCGCCAGCGCCATTTCGGCGTAGGGGGTGACGGCGTTGCGGTGGTGGAGTTTGTCGGGGAAGACCACGAACGCGTCGTCGGGAGCCAGGACGCACAGGTCGGCCGTGTTGCCGACGGCGATGTCGCCGCGGTCGGGTAGTCCGGCCAGGGCGGCGGTGTTGCGGGCCATCCACCGCGTCACGTCCACGAGGGAGTGTCCGCGCCGCCGTCCTTCCGACCAGACGATCGGCAGTCCCAGTTGCAACGAGGAGATTCCGCCCCACGCTTCCCCGAAGTCGCCGATCCCCAGTTTCTTCAGTTCGGGGGTGCACGGTGAATGATCGGACACGACGCAGTCGATCGTGCCGTCCGCCAAGCCTCGCCACAGGCCTTCGCGGTTGGTGGCCTCCCGGATCGGCGGACAGCATTTGAAATGTGTCGAGCCGTCGAGGATTTCCTCACTGAACAACGCCAGGTAGTGCGGGCACGTCTCCACGGTGATGCGAACTCCCGCGTCCTTCGCTGCGGCGACGAGCGGCAGGCTCCCGGCGTCCGAGAGGTGCAGAATGTGGACGCGACACCCTGTTTCGGCGGCACCGTCGATCACCTGCGCGATCGCCCGCGCCTCGGCGACGGGCGGACGCGAGTGCAAGAAATCGGTGTAGCGGCGACCCGACGGGGCAGGCTGGGCGTCGAGCGTGGGGCCGTCCTCCGCGTGGACGATGAGCAGGCCGTCGAATCCGGCGATGACGCGCATCGCTGCGATCATCTGGTCCCGGTCCAGCGGGGGATATTCGTCGAGTCCGGAATACGCGAGGAAGCATTTGAATCCGTATACACCGGCGTCCCAGAGGGGTTCGAGATCCGCGAGATTGCCGGGGATCGCGCCGCCCCAGAACCCGACATCCACGGTCACCTGGCCGGCGGCGACTTTCTGCTTGACGGCGAGCGCAGCCACGTCCACGGTCGACGGAATGGAATTGAGCGGCATGTCGATCAACGTGGTGACCCCACCGGCGGCGGCGGCGCGGGTTGCGCTCGCGAATCCTTCCCACTCGGCGCGGCCCGGGTCGTTGACGTGCACGTGGGTGTCGACGAGGCCGGGAAGCAGCGCTTCGTCGTCGGCGAGGATCACCTCGCGTGCCCCGGGCACCGGTGCCGCATAGTCCTCGACGGCGGCGATCCGCCCGTCCCGGATGACCACGGCGCACGCACGCTCACGATCGCCGACCACGGCGCGGCGGGCCCGGATGACGGTGCTCATTCGAATCGTCCTTCCTGAGCGCCGAAGCCGGCCAGTGCTCGTAGCCGATCCGGCGTGATTCCGGCGTGCTCGTGCACTTCGGCGTCGGTGAGGGCGCCGCAGCCGAGGCCACGATGCAGGAACGACGCGAGTGCCCTCGCGGTGGCGGGTTCGTCGAGGAAACCGCTGTCGGTGCGGGCCGAGTAGGCCGCGATCCGTTCCGCTGCGGACGGGAACGAGCGGCGGTAGAACGCGAAGGTCGCGGCATAGCGGGTGGGCAATTGTGCGGGATGGAGGTCCCAGCCCTGGTAGAAGCCGCGGCGCAGCGACCGATCGACGAGCCGGGCGTGCAGCGCCCACGCGGCGCGCACCTCGTCGGCGGTGCCGACGGGGAGGCGGTTGGTCGAGCCGTCCGACAGGTGCACGCCGGTGCCGGCCGCGGCGACCTGCATGGTCGCCTTGGCGTGGTCCGCAACCGGGTGATCCATCGCCTGGTATTCGGCGGCGATGCCGCAGGCCGCCGAATAGTCGTAGGTGCCGTAGTGCAGCCCGGAGCATCGCCCCTGCGCGGCGTGGATCATCGCCGCCACCTGCGCGGTGCCGTCGGGTCCGCAGACGGCCTGCGGCGTCTCGATCTGGATTTCGAAGCGCAGCGGCGAGGTGAGCCCGTGCGTGGTCTCGAGAAATTCGCACACGGTGACCATCGCGGCGACCTGTTCCGGTGCCGACACCTTCGGCAGCGTGACGACGAATCCGTCAGGGAGACAACCGTCGTCGGCAAGTTCTCCGATGAACATGTCCAGGGTGCGTACCGCGCGTGCCCGGACGGCAGGTTCGAGGCATTTCACGCGGATGCCGGAGAAGGGTGTCGGGTCCGGCGTGCTCCGGAGCGCTTCGGCGGCGCGCACGAGATGGGCGTCTTCGTCGGCGTCGCGTGCGCCGGGTGCGATGCCGGATTGGGGGAAACCGTCCTCGAAATCGATTCGCAGGTCTTCGATCGGTTCCGTGGCGAGTTTCGCTTCGACCAGGGGCAGGACGGCGCGGGCGAGAGCGGGTTCGACGCCGATCAGTTCCGCGAGATCGTCTGCTCCGGAGATGTACCGGAAGAACGTGTCCCGCGCCTGCGTGCCCCACGAGCGCACCGTGCCCGCGTCGTACCGGTCGACGGGCACGTACACGGTGTGGACGGGTTGCCGAGCGGGTCCGAGTCCCGGGTAGGCCGCCGCGTACCGGGCATCGACGGCGCCCAGCGCAACATCGAGCGAGTCGAGCAACCGCTCGCGTCCGTCTGCCATCCGGTCTCCCCGTGTCTGCTCGGGTGTATCCACCCTTGTATACGTGCTCCGGGCGCAGACGGTAGTGCTCTCGGATCAACCGTTCGATTACCCCGGGTAACGACTGCGTTACGGGCCTTCCGGTGTGCCGGGGCGCACGGTGAGGATCTGCGACATCGTGCCGATCGGGCCGGACGTGTCGTGCAGCACGGTGCTCGTCAGACCGATCCCGTCGGCTCCGAACGAGACCGAGGTATCGAAACCGACCCAGTCGCCGCGGGGTTCGGCGAACAGGTGGACGGTGAGGTCGAGGTTGGGGAACGCGACCTCCTGCGGATCCGCCCGCACCGCCATGCCGTTCGCGATGTCGAACAGTCCTGCGGCGGCGGCGAGGGTGCTCACCTTGTCGTCGTCGACGAGCGTGATCGGTGTGCGAACCCAGAAGGACGCACGCCCGGGCCCGGCGCTCGTCCGGCGAACCTCGACCGACTCGATGAAACCGCCCGGCCACACGGTGGTGGGATCCCACGCTTCGGTGTCCTCGGGCGGTGCGATGCGCGACAGCGTCGAACCCGCGAGTTCGGCGGTGGGCCGCGGCTGCATGAGCCACGCGCGTGCCCGCACGACGGTGCGGCCTCCGTGGCTCAGTGCGGCCTCGACCAGTTCGATCGTGCGTCCCGGCCGCAGGACCTCCACGGCGGTGTCGACGGGGCCGACGGGCACGGTTCCCAGGATGTCGTACGACAGGCGGGCGATCACCGGCCCGTCGTCGCGGCGGGCGTCGCGGTCGGATTCGATGACGTGGGCGAGCAGGCCCAGCGCGGGGGCGATGTGCTGTTCGGCCTCGTTCCACGCGCCGCTCACATGGCGGGTCGCGCGGAAGGACGCGGGGCCGAGTCGTTCGAAGTAGCTCATGAGTCCTTCGTGGGTGTCGTCGGTCGGAGGAGCGGGGCGGCGTCGAGCGCCGAGAGGGCCATCAGGCGGAGGACGGCACGGGTGCCCTCGGGTGAGCGCGGGTCGGCGCTGTGCGGTGTGGAGTTGATCAGGCCGAAGGTCGCGTGAGCCATCGTGCGTGCATCCGACTCGGCCAGACCCGGGGTGATGCGGCAGAGAGTCCCCACCCAGATCTCGACGTAGCGGCGCTGGGTGACGCGCACCTCGCGTCGCGCGTCGTCGGGAAGCGAATGCAGTTCACGGTCCTGGACGCGGATGAGGTCGGGGTCCCCGAGGGCGAAGTCGAGATGGAAGTCGACGAGTCTCCCGAGCGCGTCACGCGGGTCGGTGGTGTCGGCGACGACCGCGGTGCCGCCGGCGAGCAGCCGTCGGCTGATGTCGACGAGGAGTTCGACGAGCAGGGCGTCCTTGTTGGGGAAGTGCCGGTAGACGGCCGGGCCGCTGATGCCCACGGCCGCGCCGAGGTCCTCGAGCCGGACCCCGGCGAACCCGCGCTCGGCGATCAGGCGGGCGGCGGCACGGAGCAGCTGCGCGCGGCGCTCGGCTTTGGCGAGGCTCCGCCGGGTCGGCGCGGGAGGCGCCGCTTCTTCGGCAGGCTCATGCATGGCGGCAAACTCCACTCGTCTGTGATCTGGACAACTCGGTTAATCATAACTAACCTAGATTTCAGTTAATGGCGATTAGTTCAATCTACCGAGGATGGTGTCCGTGACGACCGCTCAGGCGATCTCGACAACCAGCCGCGACCAGCACGAACAGCTGGTCGGAGAGCTCCGCGACAGGCTTGCCGCGGCAGCGCTCGGCGGCAACGAAAAATCCCGTGAGCGGCATGTCTCCCGCGGCAAACTGCTTCCCCGCGAACGCGTCGACGGTCTCCTCGACACCGGCAGCCCGTTCCTGGAACTCTCACCGCTCGCCGCCACCGGCATGTACGGCGACGAGTGCCCCGGCGCCGGCATCATCACCGGAATCGGCCGGGTGGCCGGTCGCGAATGCGTGATCGTCGCCAACGACGCGACCGTCAAGGGCGGCACGTACTACCCCGTCACGGTGAAGAAGCACCTGCGGGCGCAAGAGGTGGCGTTGCAGAACAACCTGCCCTGCCTCTACCTCGTCGACTCCGGCGGCGCGTTCCTTCCCCGGCAGGACGAGGTCTTCCCGGACCGCGAGCACTTCGGCCGCATCTTCTACAACCAGGCGACGATGAGCGCCAAGGGCATTCCGCAGATCGCCGCGGTGCTCGGGTCGTGCACCGCCGGCGGCGCCTACGTGCCCGCGATGAGCGACGAAGCCGTCATCGTCCGGAACCAGGGCACCATCTTCCTCGGCGGCCCCCCGCTCGTGAAGGCTGCGACAGGTGAGGTGGTCACCGCAGAGGAACTCGGTGGCGGCGACCTGCACTCGAAGGTCTCGGGTGTGACCGACCATCTCGCCGAGGACGACCGCGACGCACTCCGCATCGTGCGCGACATCGCCTCCACCTTCGGTCCCCGGGCGGAGCGGCCGTGGGACGTCGAGCCCACCGTCGAACCCGAGAAGTCCCCGGAGACGCTGTACGACGTGGTCCCCACCGACTCGCGGATCCCCTACGACGTGCACGAGGTCATCTCCCGCATCGTCGACGGCTCCGGCGGTGCCGGCGGTGCCGGCGGTGCCGGCCGGGGGTCCAGCAGCTTCCACGAGTTCAAGGCGGAGTACGGCAAGACGCTCGTGACCGGATTCGCGCGCATCCACGGGCACCCGGTGGGCATCGTCGCAAACAACGGCGTGCTCTTCGGCGAATCCGCCGTCAAGGGAGCGCATTTCATCGAACTGTGCGACAAGCGCTCGATCCCGCTGCTGTTCCTCCAGAACATTTCCGGCTTCATGGTCGGCCGCGACTACGAGGCCGGTGGCATCGCCAAGCACGGCGCCAAGATGGTCACCGCCGTCGCGTGCGCCCGGGTTCCGAAACTGACCGTCGTCATCGGCGGCTCGTACGGCGCCGGCAACTACTCGATGTGTGGCCGTGCGTACTCGCCGCGATTCCTGTGGATGTGGCCCAACGCGCGCATCTCCGTGATGGGCGGCGAGCAGGCCGCGTCGGTGCTCGCGACCGTACGGTCCGACCAGCTCGACGCCTCGGGCAACCCGTGGACCGCCGAGCAGGAAGAGGAATTCAAAGCGCCGATCCGCGCGCAGTACGAGGAGCAGGGCAACCCCTACTACTCGACGGCCCGACTCTGGGACGACGGCATCATCGACCCTGTCGATACCAGAAAAGTTCTCGGACTGGCACTTTCGGTGTGCGCCAACGCGCCCCTCGAGCCGGTCTCCTACGGCGTCTTCCGGATGTGAGCGACATGAGCGATACGAATCGGATCGATACGGTCCTGGTAGCCAACCGCGGTGAGATCGCCGTGCGCGTCATCCGGACCCTGAAGGATATGGGACTGCGCTCGGTCGCGGTCTTCAGCGAAGCCGACCGCGACGCGCGGCACGTGCGCGAGGCCGACACCGCCGTTCTGCTCGGTCCTGCGGCAGCACGCGAGAGCTACCTCGCGATCGACAAGGTCATCGACGCGGCCGTCGCGACGGGTGCGCAGGCGATCCATCCGGGATACGGGTTCCTCTCGGAGAACGCTGCATTCGCCGCCGCCTGCGCCACAGCGGGTATCGCATTCCTCGGCCCGTCGGCGCATGCCATCGAGACGATGGGCGACAAGATCACCGCGAAGAGCGCGGTCTCGGAATTCGGGGTTCCCGTCGTGCCCGGCATCTCGCGGCCGGGACTGACCGACGCCGACTTGATCGCCGGAGCCGACGAGGTCGGCTATCCGGTGCTGGTCAAGCCGTCCGCCGGTGGCGGCGGAAAGGGCATGCGTCTGGTCACCGATCCGGCGGACCTTCCCGCCGCGCTCGCGTCGGCCCGTCGTGAGGCCGCGTCGTCGTTCGGTGACGACACGCTGTTCCTGGAGCGGTTCGTCCAGCGCCCCCGCCACATCGAGGTGCAGATCCTCGCCGACACGCACGGCAACGTCGTCCACCTGGGCGAGCGCGAATGCAGTCTGCAGCGCCGCCACCAGAAGGTCGTCGAAGAGGCTCCGTCGCCGCTGCTCGACGCGGTCACACGCGCTCGCATCGGTGAAGCGGCCTGCAACACCGCCCGCAGTGTCGACTACACCGGTGCGGGCACCGTCGAGTTCATCGTGTCCGCGGACCGGCCCGACGAATTCTTCTTCATGGAGATGAACACCCGCCTGCAGGTCGAGCACCCCGTCACGGAAATGGTGACGGGTCTCGACCTCGTCGAATGGCAGGTCCGGATTGCCGCCGGTGAACCGCTGGGGTTCGGCCAGGAGGACATCACCCTCAACGGTCACGCCATCGAAGCGCGCATCTACGCAGAGGACCCGGCCCGCGGCTTCCTGCCCACCGGCGGCCATGTCGCCGACGTCGTCGAGCCCTCCGGGCCGGGAGTGCGGGTCGACTCCGGCGTGCAGGCCGGCACGATCGTGGGCAGCGATTACGACCCGATGCTGGCCAAGGTCATCGCCCACGCCGCCGACCGCGCGGGCGCACTGCGCCGCCTCGACCGGGCACTCGCCGACACGGCCGTCCTGGGCGTGGTCACCAATGTCGACTTCGTGCGTTTCCTGCTCGCCGACGACGAAGTCGTCGCCGGTGCCCTCGACACGGGCCTGCTCGACCGGCGTCTCGAGGACTACGCCGCCCCGGGTACGTCGGATACCACGTTCGTCGCGGCTGCCGCACACCTCTGGTTGCAGCACTGGTCGGCCGCGAACTCCGACCCGTGGTCGGTGCCGGACGGCTGGCGCGTCGGTACCCACCTGCCCGCGACCTTCCGTCTCACCTCGGGCGATCGCACCGTGCACGTGGGGTTCAGCGGAACGCCCGCCGCCGGAGCTGCGAGTGTCGAAGACGGCGAACGTAGTTCGGTGTCCGTGACGCTCGAAGGATCTGTGCTCGCCGTCGTGCTCGACGGACGCCGCCACGTCTTCCGCGTGGCCGAGTCCGACGGCGCGATCTGGCTCGCCGACGGCCACGGCAGTGTCTCGGTCCGTGAAGTCGCGGAGGCAGGGGTACGCGGGGACGACGCGCACGCCGGCAACGCCGACATCACCAGCCCGATGCCCGGCGCGGTCATCGCCGTCGCGGTGGAATCAGGCGCCGAAGTCGCTGCCGGAGAGACGATCGTGGTCGTCGAAGCCATGAAGATGGAGCATTCGCTCACCGCGCCGGTCGCCGGCACCGTAGAGCTCTTCGCCGCTGCGGGTGAGCAGGTCAAGGTCGATCAACTTCTCGCGCGGGTCACCCCGCACGCCGATACGAAAGAGGCAACGGAATGACGGAATATCTGGCAACCGGGCAGCTTCCCGACGAGTACGAGCAGCTGCGCAAGACGGTCGCCGACTTCGCGCGCACCGTCGTCGCGCCGGTCGCGGCCAAGCACGACGCCGAGCATTCGTTCCCCTACGAAGTGGTCGCGGGCATGGCGGACATGGGTCTGTTCGGTCTGCCTTTCCCCGAGGAGTACGGCGGAATGGGCGGGGACTACTTCGCTCTGTGCCTCGCGCTCGAGGAACTCGGCAAAGTCGACCAGTCGGTCGCGATCACGCTCGAGGCCGGCGTGTCGCTCGGCGCCATGCCGATCTACCGGTTCGGTACCGAGGCGCAGAAGCAGGAATGGCTTCCGCAGCTCGCGAGCGGCCGGAACCTCGCGGCCTTCGGCCTGACCGAGCCCGGCGCGGGTAGCGACGCGGGCGGGACGAAGACCACCGCGAAGCTCGACGGCGGCGAGTGGGTCATCAACGGCAACAAGCAGTTCATCACGAACTCCGGCACCGACATCACCTCGCTCGTCACCGTCACCGCGGTCACCGGCGTGCGGGACAACGGCAAGAAGGAGATCTCCACGATCCTCGTTCCGGCCTCCACTCCCGGATTCACCGCCGAACCCGCCTACAACAAGGTGGGATGGAACGCGTCCGACACCCATCCGCTGACGTTCAGCGATGTGCGGGTGCCCGAGGAAAACCTGCTGGGCGAACGCGGCCGCGGGTACGCCAACTTCCTGCGGATCCTCGACGAGGGCCGCATCGCGATCGCTGCGCTGTCCACCGGTGCCGCGCAGGGCTGCGTCGACGAGTCGGTCAAGTACGCCAAGGAACGCGAGGCATTCGGCAGCCCGATCGGCAGCAACCAGGCAATCGCGTTCAAGATCGCCCGGATGGAGGCGCGTGCCCACACGGCGCGCACCGCGTACTACGACGCCGCCTCGGCGATGCTCGCGGGCCGTCCGTTCAAGAAGCAGGCCGCGATCGCGAAGCTCGTGGCGTCGGAGGCGGCGATGGACAACGCCCGCGACGCCACCCAGATCCACGGCGGCTACGGATTCATGAACGAATACGCCGTCGCGCGGCACTACCGCGACAGCAAGATCCTCGAGATCGGAGAGGGCACCACCGAGGTGCAGCTCATGCTCGTCGGACGGGAACTGGGACTGTGAGCGACACGGCGCCCGCGGAGAACGCGAAACGCATCACGCAGCGTGGACTGTGGTTCGAAGAATTCGAACTCGGCGCGGTCTACGAGCACCGGCCCGGCCGCACCATCACCGAAGCCGACAACGTTCTGTTCACCACCCAGACCATGAATACTCAAGCGCTGCATCTCGATGCCGCGTATGCGGCGGGCACCGCGTTCGGGGAGCGGCTGGTGAACTCGATGTTCACCCTGTCGACCATGATCGGTCTCTCCGTCGCGCAGCTGACGCAGGGAACGATCGTCGCGAACCTCGGCTTCTCCGAGGTCTCCTTCCCGAAGCCGTTGTTCCACGGCGACACGCTGTACGTGGAGACCAAGATCCTCGACAAGCGTGAATCCAAGAGCCGCCCGGGCGAAGGCATCGTCACCCTCGAGCACACCGGGCGCAACCAGCACGGTGACGTTGTCGGGATCGCAGTCCGCCAGACCCTCGTGCAGAAGAGGCCCACGACATGACATGGACACTTCCCGGCCCGGCGTGGCTGTTCTGCCCGGCCGACCGACCCGACCGCTACGCCAAGGCTGCCGCCCGTGCGGACGTGGTCATCATCGACCTCGAGGATGCCGTGGCGCCGGCCGACAAGCAGGCCGCCCGCGACGCACTCGTCGCCACACCGCTCGATCCCGAGCGCACCGTGGTGCGGATCAACCCGGTCGGCACCGAAGACCACGGACCCGACCTCGAGGCACTGAGCCGCACCCCGTACACGCGGGTGATGCTGCCGAAGTGTGAGAGCGGCGAACAGGTGCGATCCCTCGCGCCGCTCGAGGTGGTCGCGCTCGTGGAGTCTCCGCTCGGTGTGCTCGCGGTCGAGAGCATCGCGAAGGCCGACAACACCATCGGAATGATGTGGGGTGCCGAGGATCTCGTGGCGGGACTGGGTGGCAACTCCAGCCGTGGGCCGGACGGGCTCTACCGCGGGGTCGCCCAGCACGCCCGGGCGGTCACGTTGCTCGCGGCGAAGGGCTACGCGCGCTGGGCACTCGATTCGGTGTACCTGAACATCAAGGACACCGACGGTCTGCACGACGAGGCACTCGACGCCGTAGCGGTCGGATTCGACATCAAGGTTGCGATCCACCCGGGCCAGATCGACGTGATCCGCCGCGCCTACGCACCCACGCCGGACGAAGAAGATTGGGCGAGAAGGGTACTCGACGCGGCCGGGTCGGAGCGGGGGGTGTTCGACTTCGAGGGCAAGATGGTCGACGCTCCGGTATTGCGCCACGCCGAACGGCTGCTTCAGCGTGCCGCCGCGAGCACGCCGTCGTGATCCGGAGGCGTCAGCGCGTGCGGTGACGTAACAGCTGGGTGAGGCGGTGTGCCCCACCGAGCAACAGAGCCCCGACGTCGGGTGTGCGATCGGCACGGAAGCGACTTTCCACGCCGGTCAGGCTCAGCGCCCACGTCGGGGCTCCTCTGTGGTCGAAGACGGCCGCGCCCATCCCCCAGCTGCCCTCGACGATCAGTGCGGGATTGACGGAGTAGCCGGCCAGGCGTGTCGCGGCGATCCGCTCTTCGACGGCGTCGCGCGAGTGCTGTGCCCCCCACGTGGCCGTGAGGTCGACGCGGGAGAGGTAATCGTCGATGTCCTTGTCGGACATGTGGGACAGGATGGCGAGCCCGGCGGACGCGACCCCGAGCGGAAACCGGATTCCGATGTGCAGCACGTGTGAACGCAACGGGAAACTACCTTCTTCGCTTGCCACGCACACCGTTTCGTCTCCACGGCGCGCGGACAGGAACGCGCTTTCCCCGGATTCGCGGGCAAGGTCGCGAAGCACGTCCCCGGCCAGGTCGGTGATGTCGTATCGGGTGGCTGCCACCGAACCCAGCAGGTACAGCTCGGGCCCGAGCGACCATCGGCCCGACTTCGGGTCCCGGTCGATCAGACCTTCGTCGGCGAGCGAGCCGAGGAGCCGGTGGACGGTCGGCCGGGCCAGGTCGGTCGCCCGGGCAAGGTCCGATGTCGAGGCCCCGTCCGGTTCGTACGACGACACGGCCCGCAGCAGCGCGCTCACTCTGCCGATCAGCTGTCCTTGGGCGGTCACGGGCTTATCCTACGTCCACTGAATGAACGAATTCTGTCCGCGTGTCCGGATAGCGAGCAATTATCGTATTCTCGGCGCGCTCACTTGTGAATCTCACCTGCAGCAACTTTATTGGTGGGACGAGAAGGACGACGTTCATTGAATGGACGTCGGCGGCCTGACGAGGTCGCGGATTCCCCTGACCCGAGAGGTGTGCGTTGGCAACGAAAGTGTTCCGGTCCGCGGTGGAGGCCGTCGCGGACGTGACAGACGGTTCGTCCCTTGCGGTGGGCGGGTTCGGCCTGTGCGGCATCCCCGACATTCTGATCCAGGCGCTCGCCGAGGCGGGCGTGACCGACCTCGAAGTGTTCTCCAACAACTGTGGGGTCGACGGCCACGGACTGGGAATACTTCTCGGCGACAAGAGAATCCGCCGGGTGACCGCGTCGTACGTGGGCGAGAACAAGGAGTTCGCCCGTCAGTACCTCTCCGGGGAACTCGAGGTGGAATTGACGCCACAGGGCACGCTCGCGGAGAAGTTGCGTGCCGGTGGCGCGGGCATTCCCGCGTTCTTCACCCCGGCCGGCGTGGGAACTCCGATCGCGCTCGGTGGGCTGCCGTGGCGGTACGACGCCGAGGGAGGCGTCGCGGTGGCGTCACCGGCGAAAGAGGTCCGTGAGTTCCGGGGCAAGAAGTACGTGCTCGAGGAGTCGATCACCGCGGACTTCGCCCTGGTGCACGCCCTGAAGGGGGACACCGAAGGGAACCTGGTGTTCAACAAGGCGGCGATGAACTTCAACCCGTTGGCCGCCATGGCCGGACGGGTGTGCATCGCGCAGGTCGAGGAACTTGTCGAGCCGGGCGAGATCGATCCCGGCGAGGTGCACCTGCCGGGGATCTTCGTCGACCGGATCGTGCACACCGGGGCGCAGGACAAGCAGATCGAGAAGCGGACCGTCAAGGCAGGAGCGGCATCATGAGCGTCGAGGTCGAACGGGCAGTGGGCTGGACGCGCACGCAGATGGCGGCCCGTGCCGCGCAGGAGCTGGAACCCGGCGAGTACGTGAACCTGGGGATCGGGCTGCCCACGCTGATTCCGAACTACCTGCCCGAAGGGGTGCAGGTCACCCTGCACAGCGAGAACGGCATCCTCGGTACCGGTCCGTACCCCGAGGAAGAGGCGATCGACGCGGATCTGATCAATGCCGGCAAGGAGACCGTCACGGTCAACGCGGGCGCGGCGTTCTTCGACTCTGCGCTGAGCTTCGGGATGATTCGCGGCGGGCACATCGACACCGCGGTACTCGGCGGCATGGAGGTCTCGGCCACGGGCGATCTGGCGAACTGGATGGTGCCGGGCAAGATGGTCAAGGGCATGGGTGGCGCGATGGATCTCGTGCACGGTGCCCGCAAGGTCATCGTGCTCATGGAGCACACCGACAAGACGGGCAAGCCGAAGATCGTCGAGCGGTGCTCGTTGCCGCTGACCGGCGAGGGCGTGGTCCAGCGGATCATCACCGACCTCGCGGTCATCGACGTGACGGACGCCGGGTTGGTCCTGCGCGAATGCGCACCGGGTGTGACGGAAGAACAGGTGGCCGCCGCGACCGGCGCGCCGCTCACCGTCGACCTCGCATGACATCGCCGGTGGTTACGGTGGCGGGCATACCGCGCGGCACCCCCCGCAGAGCGCCCGCCGCCCTGCCGGGGGGGGGCGGCGGGACGGGGGATCCGAACGGCCTTCCTGGGCAGCGAGGAGGGCGCGCCGGGCTTCTTCCCGGCGTGCCTGTCTCCCGGCCCGCCAGGTTTCGACCACTGCGTCGACGTCCACCTTGTGGACCGGGATCGGTAGCTGACCAGGCTGGAGCATGTATTCCACCACCCGCCGGTTGAGCCCCGCGACGATCTCCCGGACCGACTGCTCGGACGGCACGTTCGCCACGGTCTCGGGTAGCCGCTCGATTTCCCGGCGCAATTGGAGGGGCAGCGGCAGCAATGCCTCCGTCGAGAGTCCCTGCCGGGCGAGGTAGGCCTTGACCCACCACAATTCGTCGTCGCCGTGATCGGGGATGGGTTTTCCCGCACCAGGGAGGTCGTCGAAGTCGCCGCGCTCCTGTGCGGCGCGGATCTGCCGTTCGATCCACGTCTCGAAGGAGATGTCCGGTCGTTTCCGCTCGGTCACCGGTCCAGGATGCCACCGCGATCCGGCACCGCGCGGACGATGCGTTGCGGTTCGGTCTCGGCGGTGGCATACCCTGTGGCACATGGAAGGACAGCGGCCGACGCGCCGGGCGGCCGACCCGCCCGTGGACACTTCGACCGTGCTCGGCAAGGTCGTCACCGTCCTGCACGCCTTCACCGCCGACGACCACGGAGTGACCCTCGCCGAACTCGGCCGTCGCACGGGTTTGGCCAAGGGCACTCTCCACCGCGTGGTCAACGATCTGATCGACGTCCGATTGCTCGACAAGGATGCGTCCGGGTATCGGCTCGGCGGCCGGATGTTCGAACTCGGCATGCGCGCGTCGGTGGAACGACGACTGCTCGAGGTCGCCATTCCGTTCATGGAAGACCTGTACGAGCGGACCCATGAAACCGTGCACCTCGGAGTGCCCGAAGGCACCGAAGTCGTCTACGTCTCGAAGATCGGTGGCCATCGCCCGGCCCCGGCGCCGTCGCGAGTCGGTGGACGAATGCCCATGTACTGCACTGCCATCGGCAAGGCGCTGCTCGCGTTCTCGTCGCCGGCGCTGTTCGTGGACGTCGTGGATGCCGGGCTCGCCCGCAAGACACCGCGCACGATCACCGCGCCGGGCCGGTTCCGCGACCACATCGATCGCATCGCGAGCACGGGCGTCGCGTTCGAGCACGAGGAATCGGCGGTCGGGCTGGTGTGTGTCGCCGCACCCGTGCTTCTGGGAGACGAGGATCCGGTCGCCGCGATCAGCGTCACCGGGCCCGCCACGCGGTTCCGGCCCGAGAAACACGCGGCGGCGGTGAAGGCGGCGGCGGCGGGCGTCGCATCGACCCTGGCCCGTCGTGCGGCCCTGCGGACTCTGTGAGCGGCTCCCGGATGATCCGGCGCCACGCGTTCCACTGAGCGGAACCTACGGCTAGGTAAGCGGTACTCGTACCCCCACGATGGAGTTACCCATCGATCGACGAGGACCTGATGACCACTACTCCCCATTCCGCGGGCGATGCCGCATCTCTCGACACCGTCAGCGCAGCGGCCGGCCGGCTCATCGATGCCGCTCGCACCGCCGTGCCGTGTGCGCCGGTGCGGGATCTGCTCGGTGAAACCGACATCGACCTGGCCTACGCGGTGCAGCAGCACCTGACCGAGCACAAACTCGCCTCCGGCGCCCGCATCGTGGGGCGCAAGATCGGCCTCACCTCCCCGGCAGTCCAGCAGCAACTCGGCGTGAACCGCCCTGATTTCGGGGTGCTGTTCGACGATATGGATGTCACCGATCTCGACGAGGTCCCCAGCGACCGACTGCTCCAGCCGAAGGCCGAGGCGGAGATCGCGTTCGTGCTCTCCGCAGACCTCGATGACGACGATCTCGACCTCGACAAGGTGCGGGGCGCCGTGGACTATGCGGTCGCGGCGCTGGAAATCGTCGACAGCAGGGTCGCCGGATGGGACATCAAGATCACCGATACGGTCGCGGACAATGCGTCGAGCGGTCTGTACGTGCTCGGCTCCCACCGCGTATCTCTCGCCGATTTCGAGCCGATCGACACGACCATGCGGATGTACATCGACGACGAACTCGTCTCGGAGGGCACCGGAGCGGCCTGCCTCGGCGATCCGTTGAACGCCTTGCTGTGGCTCGCCCGCACTGCGCGCGAATTCGGACAGCCGCTGACCGCCGGCCAGGTGGTGCTGTCCGGTGCACTCGGACCGATGGTGTCCGCCCCTCCCGGGGTCACGGTGCGCGCCGAGATCTCCACTCTCGGCTCCGTCACCGCCCCCTTCTCGACCTCACCGTCTTCGGCACAGGAGAACTGACATGACCACGACCAAGGTCGCCATCATCGGGCCGGGCAACATCGGCACCGACCTGCTCATCAAGATCAAGAGGCTGGCGGACAGCGAACTCGAGACGATCGCCCTGGTGGGCATCGACCCCGAGTCCGACGGCCTGGCCCGCGCGAAGCGGCTGGGCATCGACGCCATCGCCACCGGCGTCGAAGGCCTCATCGAGCATCCCCGGTTCGGCGAGATCGAGATCGTGTTCGACGCGACCTCGGCGAAGGCGCACGAATACAACGAGAAGATGCTGCGCCCGCACGGCAAGATCCTGATCGATCTCACGCCCGCTGCGATCGGCCCCTACGTGGTGCCGCCGGTGAACCTCGACGAGCACCTCGACGCTCCCAACGTCAACATGGTCACCTGCGGTGGCCAGGCGACCATCCCGATCGTCGCTGCCATCTCGCAGGTGACGCCGGTGTACTGGGCCGAGATCGTCGCATCGATCTCCTCCAAGTCGGCCGGCCCCGGCACGCGCGCCAACATCGACGAGTTCACCGAGACCACGTCGCAAGCGATCGAGAAGATCGGTGGCGCCGCCCGCGGCAAGGCGATCATCATCCTGAACCCGGCCGAACCCCCGATGATCATGCGCGACACCGTTCTTGCGCTGGTCGGCGAAGACCGCAAGGACGAGATCGTCGCGTCGGTCGAGGCGATGGTCGCGAAGGTATCCACCTACGTGCCCGGATACAAGCTCAAGCAGGAAATCCAGTTCACCCCGATGACCGAGACCGTCGGAACGCTGACCGAACACACCGGACCGATGTGGAAGGTCGCGGTGTTCCTCGAGGTCAAGGGCGCAGCGCACTACCTGCCCGAGTACGCGGGCAATCTCGACATCATGACGTCCGCGGCCCTGCAGGTCGGCCGGGCAGTCGCGGCACGCAAGAAGGAGCAGGTTTCGGCATGAGCGAGACGACCACCAACGACGCCGGACAGCGCGAGTACGCGAGTCACGGCACGGCCCTGTACATCCAGGACGTCACCCTGCGTGACGGCATGCACGCCATCCGTCACCGCATCACCCCCGACGACGTCGCAGCGATCGCGGGCGCACTGGACCGTGCCGGCGTGGACGCGATCGAGGTCTCACACGGCGACGGGCTCACCGGCCATTCCCTGACGTACGGCCCGGGTAGCAACACCGACTGGGAATGGCTCGAAGCCGCAGCGGGAGCGATCAATTCGGCCATCCTGACCACGTTGCTGCTGCCGGGTATCGGCACCGTGCACGAGCTGAAGCGCGCCTACGAACTCGGTGTGCGGTCGGTGCGGGTGGCCACCCACTGCACCGAGGCCGACGTGTCGGCGCAGCACATCGCCGCCGCCAAGGAACTGGGCATGGACGTGTCCGGCTTCCTGATGATGTCGCACATGGCTCCCGCGGAAGAACTCGCTCGCCAGGCCAAGCTCATGGAGTCCTACGGCGCCGACTGCGTCTACGTCACCGACTCCGGTGGACGGCTGACGATGGACGGCGTCCGCGAGCGTGTCCGCGCCTACCGTGACGTTCTCGAGGAGGGCACGCAGATCGGTATCCACGCCCACCAGAACCTGTCGCTGTCGGTCGCCAACTCCGTCGTCGCCGTCGAGGAAGGCGTCATCCGCGTCGATGCGTCACTGGCAGGGCAGGGCGCGGGTGCGGGCAACTGCCCGATCGAACCCTTCGTCGCGGTCGCCGATCTGCACGGATGGAAGCACTCGTGCGATCTGTTCGGCCTGCAGGATGCTGCCGACGATCTCGTCCGTCCGTTGCAGGACCGGCCGGTCCAGGTGGACCGCGAGACCCTCACGCTCGGCTACGCCGGTGTGTACTCGAGCTTCCTGCGTCACGCGGAGACCGCTGCGGACATCTACGGCCTCGACACCCGCGACATCCTCGTCGAGATCGGGCGTCGCGGGCTGGTCGGCGGCCAGGAGGACATGATCACCGACGTCGCACTCGACCTGCGTAACCGCGCGGGGCACTGACCGTCGCGTGTAAGGCGGGTCGTGGCAGGACCTCTCAGGCGACGAGGTCCTGGTACTCCGGATGCTTGTCGATGAAGCTGTCGACGAACGGGCATACCGGCACGACCCGCTTTCCACGTTCGCGCACGTCGTCCAGCGCGAACCGAACGAGTTTGCCGGCGAGGCCCTGACCGGAATAGGCGTCGTCGACCACGGTGTGGTCGAACACGAGCTGAGTGTCGTCGGCGGGGTGATAGTCGGCGTAACCGATGACGGAACCGTTGTCGTCCAGTTCGTATCGCTGCCGGTCGGGATTGTGAACCACTTTCACGGACGAATCACTCACGGTGTTTCCTCACTCTCGAGACCAGATGACCGAGCACGTCGAAGATACCTGCACGTGAAGACGGGCCGCGACATCTGTCGCGGCC
>NZ_JAXION010000069.1:0-23791 GCF_049311045.1 Rhodococcus sp. 7Tela_A2
CCCGGTAGCTGCGTTCCGTCCCCCTGCGTTCCGTCCCCCATCGCCTACTCCCCCCCGCTGTTCGCCTGCGACGGCGCGACGATAGCAGGGGTCAGTTCAGTCCGGCGTACGAGTGCAGGCCCGAGACGACCATGTTGATGATGAACAGGTTGAACAGCATCGCGACGAAGCCCGCGACGTTGATCCAGGCCGCGCGGGTGTTGCGCCAGCCCGACGTGGCGCGTGCGTGGAGGTACGCGGCGTAGATGACCCAGGTGATGAACGAGACGGTTTCCTTCGGGTCCCAGCCCCAGAACCGGCCCCACGCCGCTTCGGCCCAGATCGCGCCGAGAATGATGCCGGCGCCGAACAACGGGAAACCGATGATCGTGGTGCGGTAGGCGAGCCGGTCGAGGATCTGGGCATCGGGAAGACGCTGTGCCATCGCAGCGAAGAACCCGCTCGACGCTTCGCCCTTGGGGTAACGGATGCGCAGCAGGAACAGCAGGCTCGCGACACCCGAGACGAGGAAGATGCCGCTGCCGACACTGATGATCGTGACGTGGATGGGGAGCCAGAACGACCGCAGCGCGGGCACGACGGGCGCGGCGTCTGCGTAGAGCACGGTGGCCGCGAGGAACATGAGGATGAGCACCGGAACCAGCACGTACACCCACATGATGCGGTAGGACGGCTTGCGGAGCATCACCAGGCCGAAGACGATCGCCGCGGTGCACGCCATCGCCACGAACTCGTACATGTTGCCGAGTGGGAACCGTTCCGTGGCGAATCCGCGCAACACGATGGACGCGATCTGGAGAGCGGCGACGACCACGACCAGCGCGCGCCCCATGTTGCCCAGGCGCTGCGACAGCGTCCGGCCGTTCGTCTCGGTGACCCGGCCCGGTCCGTCGGCCGGAACGCTGCTGCCCGACGCGACGAGCACCCGCTCGCGCTCGGCGACAGCGTCGGCGCGGTGCGTCGCATATTCGGCGACCAGCAGGATCAGTGCCAGTACCAGCACCGCGAACGCCGACTCGAAGGCCCAGTCGCTGTACTGCGCGAGGGTGTCGTTGAGTGTCATGCCTTTTTCTCCTGTGCCGCCGGGGCGGAGGCGATGTCGTCGTGTGAAGTGCCGACGTGCGTGGGGGACTGTCCGAGAAGTCGCTCGACCAGATGGTCGAACTCGTCGCCCCACCCGGCCTGATCGGTGCGCGCGAGCCCACCGACCTCTACTACGGTTCGTCGTTTACCGTCTGTCACTGTACCGGCCGGATACACCCGAACCCATACCCTGCGTCGTTTCACGACGAGGGAGACCAGCAGACCCGCCATCATCGTGATCGCCGCGACCAGCACCCACTGCTGTGCCGGGTCGTGCGAGACCTGCAGGTTCACGAAGTCGACGGCACCGTCGAAACGCACCTGCGTGCCGTCCGCCAGCGTCACGCTCTCCCCCGGCATGAGGTTCACGCGGTCCTGCTTGACGAGGCGGCCCTGGTTGATCAGTTCCTTGTTGAGCGAGAACAACGACTGGGGACTGCCCGTGTCGAGGCCGGCTTCACCCTTGTAGACGTCGATCGCGACCGCGGGGTCGAGCATCGCGGGAAACACCGACGACAACAGCGTCCCGTGGAAGGAGGCCGTCGGGGCGAACAGACCCTCGATCGCGATCTGGTTCTTCCGGCGCTCGTCCTGCTCGGTGAACATGTCGCCGGGCGGGTCGAATCGCATCGCGCCGCTGCTGAGGAAGGTCGTCGCGTCCTCGGGCGCCCACTGCAGCGTCTCGGTGCGGGTCTCGCCGTTCGGCCAGGTGACGGTGAACGTGGGCGCGTAACCGTGTCCCTGCAGGTACACCCGGTCGCTGCCGACGCGCAGTGGGTGGTTGACCTTCAGTTGGGCGTCGCGCCAGGTGTCGGTCGCGAGGTCGTCGCCGTACTGGTACTCGATGTTCGACGTGAACATCTCGGCCTGGCCGGTGTCGAGGTAGTCGGCCGAGAAATCGTTGACGCGCAGGCACATCGGGTTCAGGCCCGTGCCGTCGAGGTTCACGCCGGCGATGAACGAGTCGAACGCCGCGGGTGACGTCGTGCAGAATTCTTCGCCGTTCGCGACCACGATTCGCTGCCCCTCGTAACCGAGCAACTTGCCGATCGCGACGGCCGCGAGCAACGCGACGAGCGAGATGTGGAAGACCAGGTTTCCCACTTCCCGCAGGTAGCCCTTCTCCGCCGAGAGGGTCAGCTCGCCGTCGTGAGCGCGAGGTCCGCCCTCCCGACGCTCGACCTTCCACCCACGCAACTGCCCGCGTACCCGGTCGAGCACCGCGTCGGGCGCGTCGTCCACGGTGGTCTCGACGTGGTGCGGCAGACGCGCGAAGTTTCGGGGCGCCGGTACCGGCGGGGTGCGCAGCGCCCGGTAGTGCGCGACGCAGCGCGGCAGAATGCAGCCGACGAGAGAGACGAACAGCAGCACGTAGATCGCGGTGAACCAGAAGCTGCCGAACACGTCGAAGAGTTCGAGCCTGTCCATGAGCGGACCGAGGGTCGGACGGGCACTGATGTACTCGTCGACCTTGCCCGCATTGAGACTGCGCTGCGGCAGAAGGGCGCCCGGGATCGCGGCGAGCGCGAGCAGGAACAACAGCACCAGCGCCGTGCGCATGGAGGTCAGGCCACGCCAGGTGTTGCGTACGAGAGCGAACGCCCTCCCGGCGGGGGTCTGCCGCGGCGGTCGCTGCGGGGCAGGAGCGGGCGTGTCTGTGGCGGTCATACTGGCAAGATCACTTCCGAGATGAAGGCGTCCCGAACCCAGGACACGAACAGGTCCCATGCCCCGGTGACGAGAGCGATTCCGACGACGATGAGCAGGACGCCGCCGACGATTTGCACGGTACGCGCGTGCGTACGCAACCAGCCGACGCCGCGCAGCGCTTTGGCGGAGCCGAGCGCGAGCACGATGAACGGCAGGCCGAGGCCGAGGCAGTAGGCCACGATGAGGGTCACTCCGCGCGCAGCGGTGGTGCCTTCGGTGCCGGCCGCGAGCGAGATGACGCCGGCCAGCGTGGGGCCGAGGCACGGGGTCCAGCCGAGTGCGAAGACCGCGCCCAGCAGCGGAGCACCGGCCAGGCTCGAGATGCGGCGGGGCTCGGGACGCGTATCGCGTTGCAGGGCCGGAATGAGCCCGATGAACACCAGTCCCATGACGATCGTGACGACGCCGCCGATGCGCATGAGCAGTTCTCTGTTGACGGCGAGCGCCGAGATCGCCCCGAAGACCGACGCCGTCGCGAGCACGAAGACGACGGTGAATCCCGCGACGAACAGCGCGGCCGCACCGGCGACGCGCAGACGGCCGTCGTCACGAACCTTGGTGGTGCGCGCTCCGGCCTGATCCGCGGTGACGGCCGGTGCCTCGGCGCCGACGACGCCCGCGAGGTACGACAGGTATCCGGGGACGAGGGGAACAACACACGGGGAGGCGAACGAGACGAGGCCCGCAAGCATGCACGCGCCGACGGCGAGCAGCAGCGGACCGGAGAGCGCCGTGTTCTGGAAGGTGTCGCCGACTCCGGAGGCGAGCACCGCCTCCGCAGTCCCCGACATCAGCATTCCCGCGCCCGCTGCCCCGCTCACGATCTACCCCTCGTCCGCTTCGGCTGCGACGCGTTCCACGACCGGTTGCAGGTCGCTTGCGAGCAGTTCGGTGAGGAAGACGGCGGCGACCCGGTGGTCGCGGTCGAGGACCACGGTGGTGGGCACGACCGACGTCGGATAGTTGCGTCCGAGCGCCAGGAGCGACCGCATCGACGGGTCGTAGATCGACGGATAGCCGACCTGCTGCGACACGACGAAGTCCTGCGCCTTGTCGCGCTGCTTGTCGCGGACGTTGATGCCCAGGAACTCGACTCCCAGATCCTTGGTCTGCTCGTAGACCTCTTCGAGATCGTCGGCCTCGCTGCGGCAGGGTGCACACCACTGGCCCCAGACGTTGAGCACGACGACCTGTCCCGCGAAGTCCTCGAGCGAAATCGTGGTGCCTTCGTTCATGAGGTCGTCACCGCTCAGCTCACCGAGGGTGCCGCGCTCGGAAGGCGGATCGTAGAAGATGCGGGTCTGCCCACCGGGCGACACGAAGTCGAACGTACCGCCGGTCGCGACGGCGTCGTCTCCGGTCGCACACGAGGTGAGCAGCCCGGCACTCAGCAGTACCGCGCACACCACCCCGAACACTTTTCTCATGCGCCGTGGACGTTCGGGTCGGAGGCACCGGCCGGCTCGGAGTACACGAGGTCGACCAGGGTGTCGCCTTCGTAGACGAGCGAGGTGAGCGATGCGAGGCTGCACTGACGGTGGCGCGGGTCGTGCCACAGCCGCTCGCCCTCGAGGAAGCGGCGCAGCGTCCACACCGGGAGCTGGTGGCTCACGCAGACGGCCTCGTGACCGGCTGCGGCGACGCGCGCGGCGTTGACCGCGGCGAGCATGCGGTGCGCGATCTGCAGGTACGGCTCGCCCCACGACGGGGTGAACGGGTCGCGGAGTTTCCACCAGTGTCGTGGCCGGCCCAGCGCACCGTCGCCCACCGACACCTTGAGGCCCTCGAAGTCGTTGGCGGCTTCGATCAGGTTCTCGTCTGTGCGGATGGTGAGGCCGTGCTTCTCCGCGATGGGCGCGGCGGTCTGCTGTGCACGCTCGAGCGGCGAGGCGACGACGTGTGCGATGTCGTGGTCGGCGAGGGAAGCCGCAACGGCCCGGGCTTGCGCTTCACCGGTCGCCGACAGCTGGAATCCGGGGAGGCGGCCGTACAGGATGCCGTCGGGATTGTGCACCTCACCGTGCCGGAGCACGTGCACGATGGTGCGGGTCTCGGACGGGGCGGCTTCGGTCACGTGAGTATTCCTCGGGGTGATGGGCGGAGCGAACGGATCAGGACGGGCAGGTCGTCTACGGGGCAGGTCAGGGCGCGGTCGCGGCGGCGGCTGCGCGGGCCGCGTGCGGAAGGGCATCGGCGATCCGCGAGAACGCGGCGTCGTCGAGGGCGGCGGACACGAACCAGGTCTCGAATGCACTCGGCGGCGCGTACACGCCATGGTCGAGCAACGCGTGGAAGAAGGCGGGGAAACGCCAGGTCTGGGCAGCCTTGGCCTGGTCGTAATTCGTGACCGGGTCCTCGGTGAAGAAGACGCTGAGCATGGTGCCGGCGTTCTGGATGCGGTGCGGCACGCCCTCGGCGCTCAGGGACTCGTCGAGAAGGCGGCCGAGCGTCGCGGCATTGCGGTCGAGCGCGGCGTAGACCTCGGCGTCGGCGGCGCGCAGGCTCGCGAGCCCGGCGGCGACGGCCACGGGGTTACCGGACAGGGTGCCGGCCTGGTACACCGCACCCGCGGGGGCGAGGTGTGCCATCACGTCGGCGCGACCGCCGAACGCGGCGGCGGGCAACCCGCCGCTCATCACCTTGCCGAACGTCATCAGGTCACCGGCGACCCCGTCGATGCCGTACCAGCCCGTGGCACTCGCACGGAATCCGGTCATGACCTCGTCCATGATCAGCAGCGCGCCGTGCTCGCGGGTGAGCGCCTTCAGTCCCTCGTTGAATCCGGGCACCGGCGGCACCGTGCCCATGTTTCCGGCGGCAGCCTCGGTGATGACCGCGGCGATCTCGCCGGGATTCGCCTCGAACGCCGCGCGTACGGCGTCGAGGTCGTTGTAGGGCACCACCAGCGTGTCGCCCGCCTGCGCCCCGGTCACACCCGGGGAGGTGGGCAGCCCGAACGTGGCGAGCCCCGATCCGGCATCCGCGAGCAACGCGTCCACGTGACCGTGATAACAGCCGGAGAACTTCACAATCTTGGACCGTCCGGTGAATCCACGCGCAAGACGTACCGCGCTCATGGTCGCTTCGGTGCCGGAGTTGACGAGCCGTACCTGCTCGACGGGAGCAATTCGAGCGACGATTTCTTCGGCGAGTTCGACCTCGCCGTCCGTGGGCGCGCCGAATGACAGGCCCGACGTAGCGGCCGTGCGGACCGCGTCGACGACGGCGGGATGCGCGTGCCCCAGAATCATCGGACCCCAGGAACACACCAGGTCGACGTAGGTATTTCCGTCCACATCGGTGAGCGTGCATCCCGAGCCCGAGGCGATGAAGCGAGGCGTGCCGCCGACCGATCCGAATGCCCGGACCGGAGAGTTCACACCCCCGGGAGTGACCTTCGATGCCCGTCGGAAGAGTGCGGCGGATCGGGTGTCGCGGTCGGGCGCAGCATCGGGAGTCGCAGTCACGACTTCCAGTGTCCCAGTTTCGCCGGATTTGCCAAAAAAGCAGTGCGTCAAACCTGGTGTGTTTCTTCTCCCGGACGGTAGGGAAAGGCTGCCTTTTCCGGGGCGGATCACCTTATGGTCGAGCCATGCCGACCACAGCCGAACACCTCCGCACCGCACTCGACGGCGCGTGGCACGACGCCCGCCACCGCGCCCGCACCGATCTGGCCGACCCCGCGTTCGCGCCGCATTACACGCCGGACCTCGAGGAGGCCCGCGCGATCACCCTGAAGCAGATGAAGATCCTCGCGGAGCGCGGCTACGCGGCGTCCGGTTTCTCCGTCGAGTCGGGCGGGACCGGCGACCCCGGCGGGGCGGTGGCATCGATCGAGATGCTCGCGATGTCTGATCTGTCGCTGATGGTCAAAGCCGGGGTGCAGTGGGGACTGTTCGGCGGCGCGATCGAGAACCTCGGGACCGAGCGTCACCACAAGGAGTACATCCGGCCGCTCATCGACCTCGATCTGCTCGGATGCTTCGCGATGACGGAAACCGGGCACGGCAGCGACGTCCAGGCGCTGGAGACCACCGCCACGTACGACCCGGCAACCCAGGAATTCGTCGTCCACTCGCCCACTCCGTCGTCCCGGAAGGACTACATCGGCGGTGCGGCGCAGCACGCAAAGGTCGCGGCGGTGTTCGCGCAGTTGGTCACCGGCGGCGAGTCGCACGGCGTGCACTGCTTCGTCGTTCCCATCCGCGACGAGGACGGCAACGACCTGCCCGGGGTGACCACCTCGGACTGCGGTCACAAGGGCGGACTGCCCGGCGTCGACAACGGCCGGATCATGTTCGACTCGGTGCGGATCCCCCGCGAGAACCTGCTCAACAAGTACTCGGACGTCGAACCGGACGGCACGTACGTGTCCGACATCGACAATCCGAGCCGCCGGTTCTTCACGATGGTCGGCACGCTGGTGCGCGGCCGCATCACGGTCGGTGGGTCCGCGGGCGCCGCGGCGCGGGTCGCGCTGACCATCGCCACGCAGTACGCGGAGAAGCGCCGGCAGTTCGACGCGCCGGGCCGCGAGGCGGAGGTGCCGATCATGGACTACCTCGTCCACCAGCGCCGACTGCTCCCGCTCATCGCGCGGTCATATGCACTGGGATTCGCGCAGAACGAGTTGCTCAGCACCATGAACCGTCTCCAGTCCATGTCGCTGGAGGACCTCGATCCCCAGGAGCAGCGCGAACTCGAAGGTCGTGCCGCAGGCCTGAAGGTGGCCCACACCTGGCACGCATCGCGAGCGATCCAGGAGTGCCGGGAAGCGTGCGGCGGCGCGGGCTACATGGCGGAGAACCGGCTCACCGCTCTGCGCGCCGACGTGGACGTGTTCACGACGTTCGAGGGTGACAACCATGTGCTCACCCAGCTCGTGGCGAAGGAACTGCTCACCTCCTACGCCGACGAGGTGCAGGGCATGAGCCCGGTGGACTGGATGCGCTTCGCCGCGACGACGATCTCCGATGTCGTGAAGAAGCGGACCGCTGCGCAGCAGATCATCCAGACCTTCCTCGACACCCGGCAGGACAACGAGGAGGACGGCAGCCTCTTCAACCGCGGTACGCAGCTGACCATGTTCGAGGACCGCGAGCAGTATCTGATCTCGACGGCGGCGCGACGCCTCCAAGCGGCCATGAACCGCGAGGAGAACGCGTTCGACGCGTTCAACTTCGTGCAGGACCATGTGCTGCACGCCGCCGAGGCGCATATCGACCGCGTGGTGCTGGAAGCATTCGTCGCGGCGATCGACGACTGCAAGGACGAAACGGCGTGCGGCCTGCTCTCGGAGCTGTGCGACCTCTACGCGCTCACCGTGATCGACGGCGACAAGGCCTGGTTCATGGAGCATCGGCAGCTGTCGGTGGAGCGCGCCAAGGCCGTGGGGCGCGGCATCAACGAGCGTTGCCGCACCCTGCGTCCGTATGCCCTCACGCTCGCCGAAGGTCTCGGTGTGCCGGAGTACCTGCTCGGCTCGGCGATGCTCGACCGGGAAGGCGCGGTCGCTCCGCTTCAGGGCGCGAGCGCGTAACCCGCTTCGTCGACGGCGGCGGCGACCGCAGCCCTATCCGGTTCGCTGCCGCTGTCGACGACGAGCTGTCCGGTCTCGAGGTCGGCCTTCGCGGCGGTCACTCCGTCGAGCGCGCCGACTTCTTCTTCCACGGCGGCGACGCAGTGCCCGCAGGTCATGCCCTCGACGCGGTACGTGGTCTGCATGGTGGTGTGTTCCTTTCTCGGGGGGACGCCCGCAAATATACCCCTAGGGGGTACCTGCGGCACGAACGAGTTCCTCGAGTCGCGCCCGCAGTCCGTCCGCGTCCTTCGCCCAGGCCCGGACAAGTGCGCCGCCGCGCAGGCGCAGCCCGACAGCGGTGCGGCCCCGGGGCACGCCCGAGAGTTCGCCGAGGGTGCGGGCCGATTCCCACCGATCCGGCTTCCACGGGTCGGCCGACGGCGGCAGCACCGCCTCGATGTCGTCCACCGGCAGTTCTTCGGTGCCCTGGCGCAGCACGGTCGGAGTGAGCTCCACACTCACGTGCCGCCGGGCAGCGACGACCATCGGATAGACGAATCCGGCGAGCAGGAGCGCGATCACCGGCAGCGCGATCCAGTGGACGACCGGCCCGGTCGCGATCTCGACCGCTAGCCCCACCGCGCACAGCACCGGACCGTAGGCCACCGTGCGCCAGCGGCCACCCGGTTCGTGGAACAGCGGCACGGTGATATCGCCGGTGGGAGATGTGCCGCTCAAGCGGTGAGTGCTCCGGGTATCACGATCAGCAGCGTGGTCACCAGGCCGAGCACGGCGATCAGGGCGATCAGGACCAGTTCGCGACGACGCCCATAGGGCCTCGGTTCCACCTGCATGACGTCCTCGAGGTCGACGGGAACGGCCGTGTCCGGCCGTGGATGCCAGCGCTCACCGTACTATCCCCGCACGCGGATCTGAACCCGGTGACGCGCTCTAATCCTGGGGAAGCCGGAGGAAGTACCGGTTCGAGTCCTTCCGGTGCATCAGAACGATCGCACCCACCGTGAGCACCGCTTGCACGATGCCCACGAAACCGAGTATCCAGCCGAGGGTGCCGCCGCCGACCCCCACACCGAACACTGTCGGCAGGGTCGACAGGGACATGAACACCCCGAGCAGGGTCAGCAGCATTCGGGCCCAGTTCTTGGCACGCCGCAACTGCCTGACCACGAGGTACAGGACACCGATGAGTGCCAGACCGAGCGCGGCGGTGAGCCCGACCACCACCGGCACCGCGGACTCCAACTGCTCGCTCGTGACGCCCTCGAACGCCGGATCCTGGGCCATCTCGGTCATGAGATCGACCAGTTCGGTACGCCTGGCCACCATGTCGACCAGGCTCGCGACGAGCGTCACGACAGCGAGGCCGAGTACTCCACACCACAGTTGGTACGCCGTTGTGACATCCGCGGGTACGGGCCGCTCGGACGGCGCGGCGGACACCGGCGGGGGTACGGGAAAGCTCACGACAGCCGGCCCGCGACCTCTGCGGCCCAGTAGGTGAGCACGATGTCCGCACCCGCACGGCGGATGCCGATCAACGATTCGAGGATCGCGGCGTCGCGGTCGATCCAGCCGTTCGCGGCCGCGGCGGAGATCATCGAATACTCACCCGAGATCTGGTAGGCGGCCACCGGCACCGGCGACCGGTCCGCGACTTCCCGGAGCACGTCGAGGTACGACATCGCCGGCTTGACCATGACCATGTCGGCGCCTTCGGCGAGGTCGAGATCCACCTCGTGCAGCGACTCGCGACGATTCGCCGGGTCCTGTTGGTAGGTCCGGCGATCGCCGTCGAGGGACGAGCCGACGGCCTCGCGGAACGGGCCGTAGAACGCGGACGCGTACTTCGCGGCGTAGGCGAGCTGGCCCACGTCCGTGTAGCCCGCGTCGTCGAGCGCCGCGCGGATCGCCGCGACCTGGCCGTCCATCATCCCGCTCGGCCCGAGCAGATGAGCGCCCGACTCCGCCTGGATCACGGCCATGTCGGCGTACCGCTCGAGCGTCGCGTCGTTGTCGACGACACCCGAGTCGGTGAGCACTCCGCAATGCCCGTGGTCGGTGAACTCGTCGAGGCACGTGTCGGCCATCAGCACCGTCGAGTCGCCGAGTTCGCTGCGCAGCGACCTGAGAGCGCGATTGAGGACGCCGTTCTCGTCGGTCGCACCCGAACCTCGGGCGTCCTTGTCTTCGGCGCGAGGCACGCCGAAGAGCATCAGCCCGCCGACACCCGCCTCGACCGCGGCGGACGCCGCAGCGATCAGCGACTCGCCGGTGTGCTGGTACACACCCGGCATCGACGTGATCTCGCGAGGCTCCGATATTCCGTCGGCAACGAACATCGGCAACACGAGATGCCGCGGCTCGAGGGAGGTTTCGGCAACCAGCCGACGCATCGCCGGCGTGCTGCGCAACCGGCGCGGACGAATCTCGGGAAACATTCGGACTACATCACCTTCCAGGAGAGACACCACGCCGTACGTGGATCAGCGGCGGGCGCGGGACTTCTTCCGCGGCGGAGGCAGCGCACCTTCGGCGCGCAACCGGGCCGCGTGCTCGGCCAGGGCCTCGACGAGCGGTCCCACCTGAGCGGTCTCCGGCTGCACGTCCACGCGCAGGCCGAACTCGATCGCGGTCTCGGCCGTCTTCGGTCCGATGCACGCAACGATGGTGCGCGCGTGCGGCTTTCCGGCAATGCCCACGAGGTTGCGGACCGTGGACGACGAGGTGAAGCACACCGCGTCGAACCCGCCGGTCTTGATCATCTCGCGGGTCGATGCCGGCGGCGGCGCCGCCCGGACGGTCCGGTAGGCCGTGACGTCGTCGATCTCCCAGCCGCGTTCACGCAGACCCTCGGCGAGCGTCTCGGTCGCGATGTCGGCCCGGGGCAACAGAACCCGGTTGACGGGATCGAACACGTCGTCGTACGGCGCGAACTCCGCGAGCAGGCCTTCGCTGGACTGCTCTCCGCTCGGAACCAGTTCGGGGATGATGCCGAACGAGCGCACCTTGTCGGCGGTGGCCTGACCGACACACGCGATCTTCACGCCCGAGAACGCACGAGCGTCGAGACCGAACGCCTCGAACTTCTCCCACACGGCGCGCACCGCGTTGGTGGAGGTGAACACCACCCACTGGTAGCGGCCGTCGACGAGACCCTTGACCGCGCGTTCCATCTGCGCCGGGCTGCGCGGCGGCTCGACCGCGATCGTCGGCACCTCCATCGGAATGGCGCCGTGGGTGACGAGACGATCGCTCATCTCCCCGGCCTGTTCCTTGGTGCGGGGCACCAGCACGGTCCAGCCGTACAGGGCGCGCGACTCCCACCACGACATCTTGTTGCGCTGCGAGACCACCTTGCCGACCGTCACGACGAGCGAGCCGACGAGTTCGGAACCCGCGTCGTTGAGCGTCGCAAGGGTCGCTTCGACGGTGCGCTGCTGACGCGTGGTGCCGCGCACCGTGATCGCAGCGGGAGTCTGGGGCGCGAGTCCGTGCTCGACGAGTGCGCTCGCGGTCTCGGCCAGATGCCCCGACGTGGCGTGCAGGACGAGCGGGCCCGGAGCCGCGGCCAGCGCGGCCCAGTCGACCTCGCCGCGCACGTCGACCTCGGTGTGACACGAGCCGAGGGCCATGCCCGCGTAGCTCGGCACCGACGATCCGGCGGGCAGGCCCGGCAGAACCTCGAAGACGACCTGCGTGCGGGCGACGGCATTGACCTCGGCGATCACCGAGTCGGTCGTGAGCGGATCGCCTGCGACCAGGCGCACGACGTCGCGTCCCGCCTTGGCTTCCGCGACGAGCGTCTTCGCCACCTCGGCGGGCTCGCCCAGGGCGGGCCGGACCTCGGCGACGGGCTCCCCCGTCTCGGGGTCGGTGCCGTGATCGGTCCCGACGAGCGCAACGACGCCCTTGTCGACATCGGGGTCGGTGAAAGCGATGGTGGCACCCGTGAGCACGTCGTGCGCGCGCACGGTGAGCAGTGCCGGATCGCCCGGTCCAGATCCCACGAACAGGATCCGTCCGGGAGTGTTCTTACGGACTCGGCTCATCGGTCATTCTCCAGTGCGGTCAAATCTGCGGTAAGGGAAAAAAGGGGGAACAACACGGCCACGTCAATCATCCGCCGTGGCCTGTTCGGGCAGTATGCCGTCGGCGGTCATCAGGCCCCGGGCACCGAGTTCGAGCAGTTCGCGGGCCACCGCACGGCCGAGTTCCTCGGCACGCTCGGGGGCGCCGACCGCGCTCGCGCGCAGCACGTCCGAACCGTCGAGCGCGGCGGCACAGCCTCGCACCGACAGCTCCTCGAAGACGCGCCCGTCCTCGTCGATCGACTCGACGACCTCGGCGAGCGCCCCGACGGGAGCCGTGCAGCCGGCTTCCAGTTCGGCGAGCAACGACCGCTCCGCGACCACAGCGGCGCGACTGGCGGCGTCGTCGAGAGGCGCGACCAGCGCGATCGTCTCGGCATCGTCGGAGCGGCACTCCACCGCGAGAGCCCCCTGCGACGGTGCAGGCAGCATCTGTACCGGTTCGAGCGCCTCGGTGACCCGGTCGAGCCGGCCGATGCGCGACAGCCCGGCGCGCGCGATCACGATCGCGTCGAGTTCGCCGGAGTCGACCTTGCCGATGCGGGTGTCGATGTTGCCGCGCAGCGGCTCGAGCTCGAGGCCCAGTCCCAGCGCGGCGAGCTGGGCGCGACGGCGGGGCGCGGAGGTCCCGACCTTCGAGCCCGACGGCAGCTCACCGAGCACGAGACCGTCGCGGGCGACGAGCGCGTCGCGCGGATCTTCCCGCGGCGGCACTGCCGCGACGACGAGTTTCGGGTCCTGGAAGGTGGGCAGGTCCTTGTACGAGTGGACTGCGATGTCGACCTCGCCGTTGAGCAGCGCCTCACGGAGTTCGGCGGTGAACACGCCGACGCCGATCCGCTGGACGGGGCCCGGCGTGACGTCACCCTTCGTCGTGATGATGACGAGTTCCGCGGGATGCCCGGCGGCTACCAGCGCGTCGCGCACCGTTCCGGCTTGGGTGGTGGCGAGCACACTGCCGCGGGTGCCGATCCGCAAGGTGCGGCGCTGCCCGGGTGCGTCGATCCGGGTTGCCGAAGCGGCTTCGGTGCTCATGCCTTGCCGTCCTTTCGTGGGGCCTGCAGCTCAGTGGTGACCGCAGGGTCGAGTGCGGCGGACAGGTCCGTCGCCATGGTCGGGTCGGTCAGCGACCCAAGTTCTTTGGTCGGGGTGGCGACCGCGTCGACCGCGCCCGGACGCAGCTCGAACAGCTCGCGCAGAGCTTCCGCGTACTGGTCGCCGCCGGGGGTCGAGGCGAGTTGCTTCACCCGCACGGTCGGCGCGTGCAGCAGTTTGTCCACCACTCGCCGGACGGTGCGTGCGACCTCGTCACGCTGCGTGTCCTCGAGATCGGGCAGGCGTGACTCCAGACGCATCAGTTCGCCTTCGACGACCTCGGCTGCACGCTGACGCAGTGCCGTGACCGTGGGGGTGACCTCGGCGAGCCGCTGCGCGGTGAGGTACTGCGACAGTTCCGACGCGACGATCGCGCGCGCGGCCTCCGCGTCGGAGGACGCGGCACCGGCGGCAGGATCGCGTTGCAGCGACTCCATGTCGAACACCGTCACGCCGGGCAGACCGGCCACAGCCGGTTCCACGTCGCGCGGCAGACCGAGATCGCAGATCGCCAGGGGACGCTCGCCGCGTCCTGGCTGTGCGAGCGCACGGTGCGCGTCGGCGAGGGTGACCACCGTTCCGACTGCGCCGGTGCAGGTCACGGCGACATCGACGCGCGACAGTGCGGAGGCGAGATCGTCGAACGCAACGACGTCGGCCTCGACGCCGTTGGCACGGGCGGTCTCGGCAAGTCGCTCGGCGCGCTCACGCGTGCGGTTGGCCAGCACGATCGTGCCGACGCCGGAACGGGTGAGGTGCGCGACGGCGAGGCCGCCCATCGCACCGGCACCGATCACCGCGGCGGTGCGGCCGCGCAGCCCGTCACCTCCGAGGAATGCCGAGGCCTTGTCGAGAGCCACCGACACCACCGAGGCGCCGGCGGAATCGATCCCGGTCTCGGAGTGCACCCGCTTGCCGACGCGTAGCGCCTGCTGCGCGAGTTCGTGCAGGGTCCGGCCGGCGGCCTGCTGGGCATCGGCCGACGCGTATGCCGTGCGGATCTGCCCGAGGATCTGCTGTTCGCCGACCACCATCGAGTCGAGTCCGCTGGCCACGGAGAACAGGTGCTCGGCTGCGGCTTCGCTGTACCGGACGTAGGCGTGCTTCTGGAGTTCGGCCAGGTCGAGCCCCGAATGTTCGGCAAGCAACTCACCGACCGTCGACAGGGCGCCGTGGAACGCATCGACGACCGTGTACACCTCGACCCTGTTGCAGGTCGAGACGATCATGGCCTCGGAGATGCGGCCGGACGCCATCATCTTGTCGGTGAGCTTGGGGCGGTCGGTATCTGCGACCGCCACCTTCTCGAGAATCGAGACCGGAGCACTCCGGTGCGAAATCCCGACGAGGAGAACACTCACGGCGCGATCACCGATCCGTTTCTGGTCACGGCCGGACCCAGTGGGCCCGCCTTACCTGTTTGGGTTCGCCGAGCGGAACTCTGCGTGGACACTCGCGCGAGACCGGACGCCCGGGCGCCGTCTGCGGTTCTGACGAGTTCGTCGTGGCGGGTGCTGTTGAACGACAGCACCTGCATCTCCACGGCGAGGTCGACCCGGCGCACCTCGACATGGTCGGGCACATCCAGTTCGATCGGGGCGAAGCTCAGCACGCTCCGGACGCCCGACCGCACCAGCAGGTCGCACACGTGCTGGGCGACGTCTTCGGGAGTCGCGACGACTGCGATGGTGGCACCGAGTTCGCGGGCGTCCTCTTCGAGCGCGTCGACATGCCGGACGATCAGATCGCCGACGCGGGTTCCGACGACCGCGGGATCGGCGTCGAACAGGCCCGCCATGGTGAACCCGCGGCGATCGAACCCCGGGTACCGGGCGAGCGCACGGCCCAGGTTGCCCACTCCGACCAGCACGACGCGGTGTCCGCGGTCGAGGCCGAGAGCGTTTTCGATACGCGATTGCAGGCGCAGGACGTCGTATCCGACTCCCCGCACGCCGTTCGGTCCGAGGAACGACAGATCCTTGCGCAGTTTGGCCGAACCGACCCCGGCGGCGGACGCGAGTTCCTCGCTCGACACGATCAGAGTGCCCGCTTCGACGAGCGCTCCGAGGACCCGCAGATAGGTCGCGAGACGCGTCACAGTAGCCTGGGGGATATCCCTCACCGGGACAACGGGAGCGGCACCCCCGCCGGAGTCGGCGGTACCGCGGGCGTCCTCGCCCTGCGGTGGGTGCAACTGCGTCACGTTGTGGCTCCTCGTCCGGCCTGTGGACACACGTCTGGCCTCACGGTGATCCGGGGATTTCGTTCACCCCACGGTAACCGCTTGTGAAGCCATGCACAAAGTTGCTCGAAGGCCCCCGAATGTGCTTCTCACCTGCGTCACGGCCGACGAGGGTCCGCTCAGCGGGCCAGATCGGCACGCAGTCGCGCCTCGTCCACCTCCCAATAACTGTGCTCCCGCCCGTCCAGCAGGACGACGGGCAGACGGTCGCCGAATTCGGCACGCAATTCGGGATCCCTTGCGGCAGCTTCGTCCACATCGATGCAGGTGACCTGCAGCCCGAACTCTTCACAGAGCTGCTCGAGCTGCCGGTGCGCCGGCTCGCACGCGGCGCACCCGGCACGGACCAGAAGCGTGACGTCGTGACGGAGTGCGGACGCGTCGGGGGCGCGGAAACGATCATCGGTCATGCATCCACTGTGCGCCATCGCCCGTCGAGATGAACGTCACACCCTCACGACCGCGTTGTTCCTCCTCGGGTGCGCATCCTCGGGTGCGCGTCGCGTACGGGCTACGCTGGGCGCGGGTCACCCGTGATCAGGGACGGGTGGGAGGACCCGGCCGTCGCGACACCGGAGGTGCGAGTGCCAGCAGGTTCGTTTCCCTACGTGTGGGGCATGGGCGAAACATGGGCGCGGATCATCAGGCCCGGCCGGCGGCTGCTGTCGCGAAAGTTCGGCCCGAGCGAAGAAGAGGTGCGCGCCAACCTCGCGGGCGCGGCGAGTGCCGATGCCGCTCTCGCGATGCAGGAGTCACGGACCGAACCCGAACCCGATCTCGACGCCGCACCACCGGCTCGCGATCTCACCGCGGCCGCGTTCTTCGACGTCGACAACACCATGGTGCAGGGCGCGTCGATCATCCACTTCGCGCGCGGACTCGTCGCGCGCGACTACTTCCGGAAGTCGGACCTGTTCGAGTTCGCGTGGCAGCAGGTGAAGTTCCGCGTCACCGGCAAGGAGAATGCCCACGACGTCGCCATCGGCCGCGACAAGGCGTTGTCGTTCGTGCAGGGCCGCTCCACCGAGGAACTTCGGCAACTCGGCGAAGAGATCTACGACGAGATCATTGCCGACAAGATCTGGGCCGGCACCCGCGCGCTCGCACAGATGCACCTCGACGCAGGTCAGCAGGTCTGGCTGGTCACCGCGACACCGGTCCAGCTCGCGGATGTCATCGCGAAACGGCTCGGTCTGACCGGTGCGCTCGGCACCGTCGCGGAAGCCGAGGACGGCAGGTTCACCGGCCGGCTCGTCGGCGACATCCTGCACGGTCTCGGCAAGGCGCACGCCGTGCGTGCGCTCGCCATCGGTGAAGGCCTCAACCTCAAACGGTGCACCGCGTACTCCGACAGCCACAACGACCTGCCGATGCTGTCGGTGGTGGGTACCGCTGTGGCGATCAACCCCGACCCCGATCTCCGGCAGGTCGCGCGGACGCGGGGATGGGAGATCCGGGATTTCCGGACGGGCCGCAAAGCCGCGAAGGTCGGGGTGCCCACCGCGCTGGGGCTCGGAGCGGCCGGCGGTGCGGTCGCCGTGATGGTCGGGCGTCGCCGCGACCGCAACTGACAGTCGCACGACCGCGACGGGCCGGAGGAAGCTCTAACCGAGGAAGACGTTGCGGCGGCGCGTGAGCAGTTTGTAGAGCGTCTGCTGGATGGTTTCCCGAACGTGGTCGGTGACCTCGAACAGCACCATCGGGTCGTCGGCTGCCACTTCGTCGTACACATCGGTGTTGATCGGTGTGCCGAATTCGATGTACCACTTGGACGGCAGCGGAATGATCCCGAGCGGGCCGAGCGCCGGGAACAGCGGCGTGACGGGAAAGTACGGCAGGCCCAGCAACCGTGCGAGGGACGACAGGTCTGCCAGGTTCGGGTAGATCTCCTCCGAACCCACGATCGAGCACGGCACGATCGGGGCGTGGGTCTTGAGCGCCGCCGACACGAATCCGCCGCGGCCGAACCGTTGCAGCTTGTAGCGCTCCTTGAACGGTTTCCCGAGACCCTTGTAGCCCTCCGGGAACACCGCGACCACCTGGTCCTCGCGCAGCAGCCGTTCGGCGTCGGGGTGGCACGCGAGGGTGTGGCCGGCTTTGCGTGCGACCGTCCCGACCAACGGCATGTCGAACGCGAGATCGGCGGCGAGCATCCGCAGCGGCCGTCCCGCGCGTTCCCGCACCGCGACCGAGGTCATGAGCGCGTCGAGAGGCAACGTCCCGGCGTGGTTGGCGACGACGAGCGCGCGCCCGTCGGTGGGGATGTTCTCGGCACCGCGCACCTCGACCCGGAACCACTTCTCGAACAGCGGACGCAGGACGGGCTGGACCACGTTGTCGGCGAAATGCGGGTCGAAGCCGAAATCGTCGACCTCGTAATCGCCGGTCATGCGCCGCCGCACGAATTCGGCCGTGCCGATGACCTGGGCGATGAGGGCATCGCGGAAGTCGTCGAGCAGTCCACCGGTATCGACGGACTGCTTCGCCTCGCTCTCCTTCCGCTCGGGAGGACCCGGCGTCACGGTGCGGTGCGTGCCTCCGCCCGCCGGACGACGCGAACCGGCGTGCAGCGGGATCACCTTGGCAACCTGTGTCATCGAACCTCCGTTCGCTCTCCCAGGGCGGACAGCACCATCGACTCGGCTTTGTCCACCCATTCGGTCTTCATCACCCGGGTGAGGCCGATGCCCCGCGCGAAGTCGTCGAGCGCGTCCCGCGTCGTCCATCGCGGCTCGAAGCCCAGTTCGGTGCGCATGCGCGTGGTGTCGAGGCCACAACCGAAGTGGAAATAGTCGAGTTCTTCCTTCGTGAACGACTTCATCACCGAACCCATGAGCGCGTGCCCCGCGGTGCGGAACAGCGCGTAGGGCATCGGCACCGTCACGCCACCCGCCCGGCGGACGGCCTGCGACATCATGACGATGCCGTCGCCGGCGATGTTGTAGGTTCCGGACGGCCCCCTGCCGACGACGGCATGTTCGAGGGCGCCGAGGGCGTCTTCCTCGTGGAGAAGTTGCAGCCGCGCGTCGCGGCCGAGCACGCTGGGGACCAGCGGCGAGGTCAGATAGGTCGACACGGAACCGGGCAACCGGCTCCCGACGGTCGGGGCAAGTCGCAGGATCGTCGTCGCGATGTCGCTGCGGCGGCGGGCCAAGCCGCGCAGGTAGCCCTCGATTTCGATCATGTCCCGGGCGAAGGGCCCGGTGGGCCGGCGGCGGGCGCTCATCTCTTCCGTGAACTTCGCCGGGTCCTTGGCGCTGGACCCGTAGACGACCGAGGACGACCGCAGCACGACCTTGCGCACCGACGGCGCTTTCTGGCACACGGCGAAGAGTTGCATGGCGCCGAGGATGTTCATGTCCTTCATCGCTGCGCGACTGCCGGACTTGGGAGCTTTGGCGACGGCCGACGCGTGCACCACGGTATCGACGTCCATGTTGCGGATAACTTTGCCGAGGAGCGGGTTCCGGATGTCGGCGAGGACGAATTCGGCGCGGCCCATCCGCCGGTGCATGTCTTTGGTGGGCGATTGCGTATCGACGGCGATCACGCGCTCGATTTCAGGATTCTGCGCCAGTCGTGTGACGAGGTAGCCGCCCAGGAACCTGCTCGCACCGGTGACGAGCACCACACGAGATTGTTCTGCTTCCCGCCCCTGCGAACTCACATCCACCCCTGCCTGTGACACCAGCGAGCTCTTACGCTGTCGCGGTCCTCACGGTATGCGGCCACAATACGGCGCGTTCGGCATACGCGCATTACACCCGGGGCGATGCCGCCATCCGCGGCGCGGCGACCGGACGCGGATACAAGCGATGCCCGCCACCGTGAAGGGGGCGGGCATCGGCAAGCTCAGAGACTTACTTGCCGAGTTTGCGACGCTGCACGCGAGTGCGACGGAGCAACTTGCGGTGCTTCTTCTTGGACATGCGCTTGCGGCGCTTCTTGATCACAGAACCCATGTGGGCATCCCTCACGTTTCTTATAGCGTTCCTACGCACGCCGGTGACGTACGCCTGATGTATGTCGACGCTGGCCCTCGTTGAGTTCAGCGCCTCACGACACCGGCCGCCGGTACGACGAAAAGCAATCGTACCGGGGCGGGTACGCCTTGGTGAAACCGAGGTCCGCTCCGTGACGCGACTGCCTTCGACGATCCGTCACCCGACGTCGAAATACGATGTCTCCAGGTAGTCGTGAACCGCCTTCGCATGCACTCGGAACGAGCGTCCGACGCGCACCGCGGGTAGTTCACCACTGTGGACCAGTCTGTAGACGGTCATCTTCGACACCCGCATCAACGCCGCCACTTCGGCGACCGTCAGGAATTGGGTACCGGCGAGAACCGATTGTCCGTCTTGGGGTTGTTGCCCCTTCGACGGCGTGTTTCCTGTAGCCATTACACACCTCCGGCACGTCCGCGCCGCCGGCTTCCCCTCCGGCGGAACAGACACGCACGTGCTGTTTCGAGCTTAGCGTGACGAATGGTTCCTGTGCGACGATGACGACCGGTATTTTCCGGACTCCCGATCCGGTACACCCCATAATGAGGGGTTTACGCGGTGCCCGGCCCCGGTTCGGGCGCACTGCCGATCTGCTGCGAGCGGGCACGCGCGGCGTCGATCGCCTCGTAGAAGGCGTTGCGGACGCCCCCGCGTTCGAGTTCCCGGACAGCGGCCGCGGTGGTCCCGCCCGGTGAAGTGACCGCGGCACGCAGGTCCGCGGCGTTCTCCCCCGACTGCGCGAGCATGGCCGCCGAGCCCGTCATCGTCTGGACGACGAGTTCGGTGGCGACCGCGCGGGTGAGCCCGACCGCGACGCCCGCGTCGATCATGGCTTCGGCCACCAGGAAGAAGTAGGCGGGGCCCGAACCCGAGACAGCGGTGACGGCGTCGATCTGCGCTTCCGGCACCACCGACACGGTGCCCACCGTGGAGAGGAGTTCCCGGACGGTGTCGAGGTGCTGTGGCCGAGCGTGCCGGCCCGCGGCCAGAACGCTCGCGCCCTGCCCGACGAGCATCGGCGTATTGGGCATCACCCGGACGACGGGGAAACCCGCCGGAAGCTTCTTCTCGTAGCGCGCCGTGGTGACACCGGCAGCGAGGGAGACCAGGATCTGTTCGTTCTCGCTGTCGAGGTCGGCCGACGACAACGCCGTGACCACCGCGTCGACGTCGTTGGGTTTGACGGCCACCACCACGACGTCCGCACCCTCGGCTGCGTCGGATGTGCTGTCGGTGACGCGGATCGAGTACTCCGCGGCCAGTTCCTGTGCACGTTCCGGGTACTTCTCGGCCACGACGAGATCTTTCGTCGCAAAGCCGTTGTGCAGCAGTCCGGAGATCAGGGCCTCGCCGATCTTTCCGCCACCGATCACAGCAATTCTCGTCATAGGTGACAGCCTGCCACGACGCGCTGCCCGTCCGGTATCGCAGGTCGTGTGTCGGCAACCACCGCCTTGCGGCGCTGCCTCAGCGCGGGATCATCGCCAGCTGACGCGACTGCACGACGACTGCGCCCGTGGAGTCGACCACGGTGTGGTCTTCCTCGAACCACTTGTTGCCCAGCACGCTGCTCTCCGCCGTCACCCGCAGCCATCCGGGGGCGGGCACGCGGCGCAGGTATGCGGTGAGCTGCACGGTGGGTGCCCAGCCGAACAAGCCCCGGTTCATCGTGACGGGTGCGGAGATGTCGCCCGCCATGAGTGCGAACAGCACGGCGGTGTCGATATCGGTCTCGTCGTCCGCGCGGGGGCGCGTCCACATCGACACCGACGGCTCTCCCTCCGTCCCGGACAGGAAATGTGCGGTCGAGCCGTCGATATGCAGGTTCGCGAGCCCGGCGAACTTGACGATCCGACCCATCGGATGGTCGGGGGTCACGGCCACCGCGTCCGCGACCGGCTCCACGGGCAGCGAACTCGTGCGGTGCGGCACGGTGTGGAGCGGCTCGCCGCCGTCCGGGACACCGAGGGTCACGCTCGCACGGACCGCCACCCGGCCTCCCTGCGCGAGTTCGACGTCGACGACCCCGACCTGCCGGCCGTTCTTGCGCAGGGTCGTGGTGAGGTCCACCTCGCCCGGATCGGGCGCGGAGACGAACGAGGCGCTGACGGCGAGCGGTTGCACGGCCGCATCCGCACCGGCAGCGAGAATTTCCCGGCGTGCAGCGGCGGCACACACCGCGAGCATGCAGCCACCGTGCACCTTCGGCCCGATGGTCCACAGGGGGTCGATATGCGCCTGCCAGGCGTTCTGGCCCGTCGCGGTGACGGTGACGAGGTCGCGGAAAGGATGGGAATGGGCCGTGCTCACGGGTTCTCCTCGGTGTTCGACTTGCCGGTGGTTCTACTCGGGGTCTCGTGCGGGGGCACGAAGAGTCCCGCCGCAAGGTGCTGATGGGCGAGACGGCGCATCGCCGTGAGGACCGGCTCGTACAGTGCGGTGCCGAGCACCGCGGCCTCGACGGTCTCGTGCGGGGAGGCCGTGGGCAGGGCTCCGACCTCGAAACGCGCGATCTCCCGGATGTGCTCGCCGTACGCGTCGATGCGGCGCCCGGACATCGGGAGCCCGGCGGCGTCGAGCGCCGCGAGCGCGTGTTCGAGCTGCGCGACGGCCGCGAACCGGGGGTCGTAGAGCTGACCGAGATGCTCGAGCACGCGCCTGGCGCGGGGATATTCGGGATCCTCACCACGGGTAGGGCCGCCGGTGTTTCCGGGTTCTTCGTGGACGTACGGCGGGAGCGTGGCGATCGCCTTGCCGAGCGCCTCGAACAGGTCGTCTCCCGGATGGTCCGCGAGCGCGACGATCATCTTGATCCTGTCGAGCGGAAGACCCTGGGCGGCGAGGGCGCGGACGAGACCGAGTCGCCGGACGTGCCGGTCGTCGTACTGCGCCTGCGTCGCGCTGGTCACCCGGCCGGGCATGAGCAGCCCTTCGCGCAGGTAGTACTTCACCGTGGGGAGCGGCACGCGAGCGCGCGAGGCGAGTTCGGAGATGCGCACGGATCGACCCCTTTCACCCTCGGTCGATAATGGATACTACAGCTATCCAATCTCGGCAGACAGCAGTACCCGACAGCGGGTGGGATGTCGTGTCAGGCGTCGCCCTGCTGGTCGCCGGCGTCGGCGTCGTCCGACTGCGCGGGTATCCGGGCAACCTCCGTGAGGCGCAGATGCTCCGGACCCGAGGTCAGTGCGCGACGTGCCGGCCGGGCAAGGTGCCGGCGCGCGAACTCGAGGGACCGCGCGAGCATGGCCGAGCGTTCCGCCCGGGTGCGCGCACTCTGTGTGCTCACCTCGAGCACGACCTGTCCGGCGAAGTCGCTGTCCGCGAGTCGACGGCACATGTCCGCGCACGGCTGGGTGCCGTCCCCCGGGACGAGATGCTCGTCCACCGGCGATCCGCGGCCGTCCGCGAGGTGCAGGTGGGTCAGCCCGTCCCCCATCCGGTCGGCCAATGCCATCGGATCCATTCCGGCCGTCGCGGTGTGCGACAGGTCGAGCGTGTAGTGCGGGAATCCGGTGTCCGTCGGATCGAGCGAAGGCCGGAAAGTGGACACCGCCCGGCCCGGTCCGCGGCGCCGGAGGCGTTCGGCTCCACGCTCACGACCGCCGAGCAGGACGTCGGCACGCATCGGGAACATGTTCTCCACCGCGACGGATACGTCACTGGTGTCCTCGAGCGCCGCGACCTGGTCCGGGAAACCGTCCGCGTATCGACGCTGCCAGCGGAACGGCGGATGGATCACCACCGTGGCCGCGCCGAGGATCTCCGCGGCCCGCACCGATCGCTCGAGCTTCGCAACCGGGTCGGCGCCCCAGACTCGCTGGGAGATGAGCAGGCACGGCGCATGCACCGCCAGGACCGGCACTCCGTACTTGCGCACCAGTCGCTCGACCGCACCGAGGTCCTGGCTGACGGGGTCGGCCCACACCATGAGTTCGACACCGTCGTATCCGAGGTCCGCCGCGAATCGGAAGGCCCCCAACCGGATCAACGGGGTAACCGCACCCGGCCGCCGCCCCACCCC
>NZ_JAXION010000070.1:0-23573 GCF_049311045.1 Rhodococcus sp. 7Tela_A2
CGAGTCGGTGGTCCGAGTTCGTACCGGAGAACGAGGAACGGATGCACTCTGACCCCCACGGGTCCGGAACTCGAGGCCCTGGCCCCCCCCCGGCGGGCGGGGGGGGGGGGCGGGGCGGGCGGGGGGGGGGGGCGCCCCCCCCCCCCCCCAAAAACCACAACCCCCCCCCCCCCACAAACCCGCGGGGGGGGGGGCTCTTCGGAGTAACGCCGCACGAGAGGGACGGAGACCGTCCCGCCCGCGCGAGGGAAACCGTCTTACTTGACGGAAACCTTGGCGCCGGCATCCTCGAGCTTCGCCTTGGCAGCCTCTGCAGCGTCCTTGGCAACCTTCTCCAGGATCGGCTTCGGAGCACCCTCGACGAGGTCCTTGGCTTCCTTCAGGCCCAGGCCGGAGACGATCTCGCGAACGACCTTGATGACCTGGATCTTCTTCTCGCCGGCACCTTCGAGGATGACGTCGAACTCGTCCTGCTCTTCAGCAGCCTCGGCAGCAGCGGCCGGAGCGCCGGCAGCGGCAACGGCGACCGGAGCAGCAGCGGTGACCTCGAAGGTCTCCTCGAATGCCTTCACGAACTCCGAGAGCTCGAGCAGGGTCAGTTCCTTGAACGCGTCGAGCAGCTCTTCGGTGGTGAGCTTCGCCATGATGGCGGTCCTTCCTGTAAGTCCCATGTCGCTGATCCGCGACCGGATGGGATGGTGCACGCCGGAGCGTGCGTGGATTTGTTCAGCGATACGCGGTGATGCGGATCAGCGTCAGGCTGCCTCTTCGGCTTCCTTCTTCTCCTGCAGGGCGGCCGCAAGGCGAGCCACCTGCGAAGCGGGAGCATTGAACAGGCTCGCGGCCTTTGCCAAGTTGCCCTTCATCGCGCCGGCGAGCTTGGCCAACAGCACCTCGCGGGACTCGAGGTCCGCGATCTGGTTGACCTGGTCCACAGACAGCATGCCGCCGTCCATGTACCCGCCCTTGATGACGAGTGCCTTGTTGTCCTTAGCGAAGGCCTTGAGAGCCTTCGCTGCGTCCACCGGCTCGCCCTTGACGAACGCGATGGCGGTCGGACCGACGAACAGATCGTCGAGACCCTCGACGCCCGCCTCTGCGGCGGCACGCTTGACCAGGGTGTTCTTGGCGACGGAGTAGGTAGCACCCTCTCCGAGAGCGCGACGCAGCTCAGTCAGACTTCCCACCGAAAGACCACGGTATTCCGTGATCACGGCGGCCGTCGAGCTCTTGAACTGCTCGGTGATCTCCGCAACTGCGGAAACCTTCTCGGGCTTTGCCATACTTCGCCTCCTCTCAGTAACAGTCGTTTTCCCGGTGTCCCGAATGGGACGTCCCACCGGGAACCGTCGGGCCGGGAACGACAAACGCCCCGGCGCAGGGCACACGGGGCGTGAGAGAGGGATCAGAACCGCACGGACGCGATCGTTTCGCAACTCCCCTAACCTCGTCCTCCTGCGTGGGCCGCCGGATGAATCCGGACCTTCAACCGATGCTGCAAGCAACCTCGGTGACCAACGGTCTTTGGTAGAACATGATCGGGGTGGAGATCGGCACAATGCCGAACTACCCAGCTACTGTAGCGGAACACGCCGGTAGAACGCAAAACGGCCGGCACAGGGATCCTGTGCCGGCCGTTCGGAGTGCGTACTCGCGTGAACGAGCGATCTACTCTGCAGTCTCGAGAAGGTTACGCGTGCGCTGCGGATCCACCGGGATGCCCGGTCCGGTGGTCGTAGCGATCGTGATCTTCTTGATGTAGCGGCCCTTCGCGCTCGAGGGCTTCACACGGAGCACCTCGTCGAGGGCAGCCGCGTAGTTCTCGACCAGCTTGGTGTCGCCGAAGGATGCCTTACCGATCACGAAGTGAAGGTTGGCGTTCTTGTCGACGCGGAAGTTGATCTTGCCGCCCTTGATGTCCGTGACAGCCTTCGCGACGTCCGGCGTGACCGTGCCGGTCTTCGGGTTCGGCATGAGGCCACGCGGGCCGAGGACACGCGCGATACGACCGACCTTGGCCATCTGGTCCGGCGTCGCGATCGCGGCGTCGAAGTCCAGCCAGCCACCCTGAATCCGCTCGATCAGGTCCTCTGCACCGACGACGTCGGCGCCTGCGGCCTCTGCCTCGGCAGCCTTCTCGCCGACGGCGAAGACGATGACGCGAGCGGTCTTACCCGTGCCGTGGGGCAGGTTGACCGTGCCGCGGACCATCTGATCGGCCTTGCGGGGGTCGACGCCGAGGCGCATTGCGACCTCGACCGTGCTGTCGCTGTTCTTCGAGCCTGTCTCCTGCGCGAGCTTTGCGGCTGCGAGGGGGCTGTAGAGCTTGTCGGAATCGATCTTCTCGGCGGCGGCGAGGTATGCCTTGCTGCGCTTTGCCATGTTCTTTCCTAACTTCTCACCCTGCGGTGAATGGTTCGGGAGTGGTTGCGGACCTGGCCGGCCCTCCCACGTGGTGGTGCTGCAGCCGGACGGGAACGTGTCCCTTCCGACCGGTGAGGGATTCTCAGCCCTCGACCGTGATGCCCATCGAACGCGCGGTGCCGGCGATGATCTTCGCGGCGGCCTCGACGTCGTTGGCGTTCAGGTCTTCCTGCTTGGTCTTGGCGATCTCGCGCACCTGATCCATGGTCACCGTGGCGACCTTGGTCTTGTGCGGCTCGCCGGAGCCCTTCTGCACGCCCGCTGCCTTGAGCAGCAGCTTGGCAGCCGGAGGCGTCTTCAGCTTGAAGTCGAACGAGCGGTCTTCGTAGACCGTGATCTCGACCGGCACGACGTTGCCGCGCTGCGACTCGGTCGCTGCGTTGTACGCCTTGCAGAACTCCATGATGTTGACGCCGTGCTGACCCAGCGCGGGGCCGACCGGAGGCGCCGGATTGGCCGCGCCGGCCTGGATCTGGAGCTTGATGAGCCCGGCGATCTTCTTCTTCTTGGGGGGCATCTCTATTCCTAAGTTTCTTGCTCGGTGTGGTTCTTGCGTATTGCTACTGCAAGCTTTCGTGCGTCAGATCTTCGAAACCTGCGTGAAGGACAACTCCACGGGGGTCTCACGACCGAAGATCGACACCAGGACCTTGAGCTTCTGCTGCTCGGCATTTACTTCGCTGATGGACGCGGGCAGCGTAGCGAACGGACCGTCCATCACGGTCACGGACTCCCCGACCTCGAAGTCCACCTCGATGGTGGGCTTCGACGACGCGGCGGCCGACTGCTCGCCGGCGGCCGACGTTCCGGCCGCAGGCTTCTTCTTCGCCTGCTGCGGGAGGAGGAACTTCACAACCTCCTTGATCGTCAGCGGCGACGGACGGGAGGTCGCACCGACGAAGCCGGTCACGCCGGGCGTGTTGCGCACGGCGCCCCACGACTCGTCGTTCAGCTCCATGCGAACCAGGATGTAACCGGGCAGGACCTTGCGGTTGACCAGCTTGCGCTGCCCGTTCTTGATCTCGGTGACCTCTTCCGTGGGCACCTCGACCTGGAAGATGTACTCGCCCAGGTCCAGGTTCTGCACGCGGGTCTCGAGGTTGGCCTTCACCTTGTTCTCGTAACCGGCGTACGAGTGGATCACATACCAGTCACCGGCTTCGAGGCGAAGCTGCTTCTCCAGAGCCTCGGCGGGATCGACCTCGACCTCGGCTTCGGGCTCGCCACCTTCGGCAGATGCGTCGGCATCCTCACCGGCAGGGGCAAGGTCATCGACGTTCTCGGGCGTCGCGTCGGCATCGACGGCCTCGGCGGTCGCCGCGTCGTCAACGAAAACCTCGTCCGAAACGTGCTCTTCGGCCGAAGCCTCGTAGGAGTCGTTCTCGGGGGTGCTCACCGGCACTTTTCCTCTCGTCGATCAAATTTGCAGGCGCGCGAGCGCTAGCCGAACAACCAGCTGACGCCCTGCACGAACGCCAGATCCAAGCCGAAGATGAACGCCGTCATCACAGCCACGAACACCACCACGACGATCGTGTAGGTGGTCAGCTGCTTGCGATTCGGCCAGATCACCTTGCGGAGCTCGGCGATGACCTCACGGAAGTAGCGACGCAGGCGCTTGAAGATGTTCTCGGGCTTCTTGTCCCCGGAGACGTCACCGGTCGCGACGGCAGACCTGGCACGGCGCGAACCTGCCGGATCGGAATCCTTGGCGACGGAAACTCGTCCACCATCGGACGAGCGGGCGACACGCTTGCCGCTCGGCCTCGCTACCGCAGAGGAATCGTCGGGGGTTGCGCCGGTTGCCGGTCCAGCGTCGCGGGGGGTGAACCCTCCGGTGTCGCTGAGGCGCTTACCGCGCTCCTCGCTCACATCGTTCCTCTCGGTCGCTGGCAGTCCGGGGGCAGGGGCGACAGGACTTGAACCTGCAACCTGCGGTTTTGGAGACCGCTGCTCTGCCAATTGAGCTACGCCCCTTTGGTCGATCATCGGTGTCTCGAACGAGCACCTTGTCGATCGACCCGTCTGCGATCACATGACACGCGCGCTACCCCATCGGCTTTGAACGAGCACCGAAGAGCAGCGCGCTGCGCTATACGATCCCAGAAGCTTTAGTGTACTGCATTGCCCCGGGACAAACCCAATCCGCCCGGCCGTCAGGCCAAGCGAACCGTTGCCGTGGCCCGGCCGAAGATCTTACGACCTTCCGACTTCGCCACGATCGCGACCACTGCTGTCTTGCTTTCCGGGTCCAACGACTTGATCTTGCCGTTGAACTCGATTGCGGCGGCCTCATCGGCCTCCACGTATACCGGGCTGGTGAAACGAACGTTGTATTCCTTCACCGCACCGGGGTCTCCCAGCCACTCCGTGACATAGCCGGCCCCGATGCCCATGGAGAGCATGCCGTGACCGACGACGCCGCGCAAGCCGGCAAGTTCGGCGACCTTGTCGCTCCAGTGAATCGGGTTGGGATCACCCGACACACCGGCATAGTTGACGAGATTTCCGCGCGTGAGCGTCACCGTCTTGGTGGGAAGCTCGTCCCCGACCACGACGTCTTCGAAGCTACGAAGGCTCATGCATCATCACATCCTTGACCGCGTGCGCGATGTTGGCGTCGACCTCGCCGCCGGTACGGCCCACCAATGTGGTCCACGAGGTCAGCACGAGATTGTCGAACTGATCCGTGATGAGGTTCTTCGTGGTGATGATGTCGCTGCCGGCTGCCTGACGGAATTCCTCCAGGTACACGTCACAGAACAGACGATCGCCTGCCTGGATCGGCCGGTGGAACACGAGACGCTGATCGGTCTGCATGATCTGACTCAGGTCGTAACCCGTGACGACTTCCTCGAACAGCTTGCGCTGCGCGATCATGCCGACGATCGAGATGAACGTGAGCGGAGCGATCAGGCCGTCGTATCCGAGGCCTTTGGCTGCGTCCTCGTCGTGGTGCGCGGGATGTCCGTCGAGCACCGCACGGGCGTACTCACGAATCTTCTCGCGGCCGACTTCGTAGAAGTCGTCCACACGGTAATGGTGTCCGACCATGGACTTCGCATGCGCGGCGACATCGAACTGGATCCCGGCCTGTTCGGTCACGTCCACAGAGTCTTCGGATACGAGTGCGTCTGTCATACGCAAAAACCTCCGCAATTCCGCCCAGGACGCCAACAGGCGCGGTCGGTATTGCGGAGACCTTACGCGTCGACGTCGATCAGATAGGCTACTTCGACTCGCGGTGCGACTGGTGCGTACCGCAGTTCGGGCAGAACTTCTTCAGTTCGAGCCGATCGGGGTCGTTGCGACGGTTCTTCTTGGTGATGTAGTTGCGGTGCTTGCACACCTCGCAGGCCAAGGTGATCTTCGGCCGGACGTCTGTAGAGGAGGCCACGGGATGCCTTCTTTCGGTTAAATCTGATCATGATCGATCAGGTGGTTCATTCAACTCTGGTAGCGATGGCCGGACTTGAACCGGCGACACAACGATTATGAGTCGTTTGCTCTACCAACTGAGCTACACCGCCTCGGTGTCATGTGCCGCGCGGAATCAAGGCACACAATCCAGCGAGCCCCCTGACGGAATCGAACCGTCGACCTTTTCCTTACCATGGAAACGCTCTGCCGACTGAGCTAAGGGGGCGCGGCCACGTGGAGCATCTCTGCTCGCTGCGGCCTCCAAAAGATTACACACACTCGCCGTCAGCACAAAATCAGCAGGTAGTGGCACCAAAAGCGACGCTCGAGCGTCGCGCAGGACCTGCCGGCCGCCGCGCGCTCCGATCGGCCCGACAGCGTTGCCGGCAACGTGCCCGACAGCTGCCGGACCGTGTGACGCGGCAGCCCGGGAAACTACCCCCCGAGAACACGACAGCCCCGGTTCCGAAGAACCGGGGCTGTGTGGTGGCAGGTGTAGGATTCGAACCTACGTAGGCATAAGCCGACGGATTTACAGTCCGCTCCCATTGGCCGCTCGGGCAACCTGCCGGGTGCTCTCGGGACCGTGTCCCTGATGCGTTGGAAGAATACAACGCATACCCCCCCGAAATGCAAACCGGGTGGTTACGGGCGCCGATCGACCGGATAGCGTCGGCATGACAACCCCGTACAGACCGACCGAAGTGGAGACAGACGTGGCTGATTCGTCGTTCGATGTGGTGAGCAAGGTCGACCGTCAGGAAGTGGACAACGCCCTGAACCAGGCGGCGAAGGAGATCGCGAACCGCTTCGACTTCCGCAATACCGGCGCGAGCATCGAATGGTCCGGCGAAGAAAGCATCGTGATCACCGCCGACACCGAGGACCGCGTCAAGGCGGCGCTCGACGTGTTCAAGGAGAAGCTGATCCGGCGGGACCTGTCCCTCAAGTCGCTCGAGACCGGAGAACCGACCCAGTCGGGCAAGGTCTACAAGCTCACCGGCACTCTCGTCCAAGGCATCAGCCAGGAGAATGCGAAGAAGATCACGAAGCTCATCCGTGACGAAGGCCCCAAGGGCGTGAAGGCACAGATCCAGGGCGAAGAGCTGCGTGTGAGCAGCAAGAAGCGTGACGACCTTCAGGCCATCATCGCGCTGCTCAAGAACGCCGACCTCGACGTGGCGCTGCAGTTCGTCAACTACCGCTAGAGCGACGCGGCCACACCGACACCCGTCCCGCGCTTCCCTGCGCGGGCGGTGTCGCTCCCGCGGTTTCCGGGCCCTGAGGCCTCTGCGGGCACTTCCCCGGAACTACGCGGGGGTCGCCTACCGCAGGCCGGCCATGCGCTCCAGCCGCGCGATGCGCTCCTCCATGGGCGGATGGGTGGAGAACAGCCTGCTCATCTTGTCGCCGGCCCGGAACGGATTGGCGATCATCAGGTGCGACTGAGCCGCGAGTTGCGGCTCCGGCGGCAACGGTGCGGCCTGGGTGCCGCGCTCGAGCTTGCGTAGCGCCGACGCCAGCGCCAGGGGATCGCCCGTCAGCTCGGCGCCGGACTGGTCTGCCTGGTACTCACGTGAGCGCGAGACCGCCAGTCTGACCACCGACGCGGCAATGGGGCCGAGCAACGAGACGAGCAACAGCGCGATCGGATTGGCGCCGCCCTCCCGGCCGCCACCGAACGCGCCCGCGAAGAACGCGAAGTTGGCAAGGCCGGAGATGACTGCGGCCATGGCGCCGGCGACGGACGAGATCAGGATGTCGCGGTTGTAGACGTGCGACAACTCGTGACCGAGGACCGCGCGTAGTTCGCGCTCGTCGAGAATGTCGAGGATCCCGCTGGTGCAGCACACCGCGGCGTTACGTGGATTCCTGCCGGTGGCGAACGCGTTGGGCGCGTTGGTGGGACTGACATACAACCGCGGCATCGGTTGATGCGCCGCCGTCGCCAGCTCACGCACGATGCGGTAGATCACCGGTGCCTGGACCTCGGTGATCGGCTGCGCGTGCATCGACCGCAACGCGAGCTTGTCGCTGTTGAAGTACGCGTACCCGTTCACACCGACCGCCAGCACCACCGAGATCACCAGGATCGTCGAGTTCTGGAACAAGGCGCCGACGAAGACGATCAGCGCCGACATTCCCACCAGCAACCCGGCCGTCTTGAGACGGTTCGCATACCCGTGCACGTCACGCTCCTCCCCCACCCCGCGTCTGTGGTTCGCACGGTGGTGGTCCATTCGCCCGATCAACGAACGGCAGAGCTTCCCGGTTCCCCCGGGACAGGTCGGAGGAGGTCAGCCCACCCGGGCGATCGTGAAGTCGACGAGGTGCCGCAGCGCCTCGTTGGCGGGACCCTGAGGCAGCGCCTCGAGCTCGGCGTGCGCCCGCCGCGCATACGTGTCGAGGGTGTGCTTGGCCGCCTCCATGCCGGGCGACCGGACGAGAAGTTCGAGGGCCTCCTCGACGTGTGCCTCGTCGTCGATCGGACCGACGAGCAGCTCCCGCAACCGGTCCGCGTCCGGTCCGGTCTCGCGCAGCGCGTAGAGCACCGGCAACGTGTGTACGCCCTCACGAAGATCGGTTCCGGGTGTCTTGCCCGATTCGGACGTGACCGACGCGATGTCGATGATGTCGTCGACGATCTGGAAGGCGGTACCGACGGCGTCGCCGAGCCTCTCGAGCCGTGCGACGTGCTCTTCGTCGCCCCCGGAGAAGGTGCCGCCGAATCGGCCGCTCGCCGCGATCAGCGAACCGGTCTTCTCCCACACCACCCGCAGGTAGTGCTCGACCGGGTCCTGCTGCTCACGGGCACCGATGGTTTCGCGCATCTGCCCCGTCACGAGTTCGGCGAACGTCTCGGCGATGATCTGCACCGCCGACGGGCCGAGTGTGGACACCAGCCGAGACGCGTGGGCGAACAGGTAGTCGCCGGCGAGGATGGCGACGCTGTTGTTCCAGCGCACGTTCGCGCTCGGAGCGCCCCGCCGCATCGTCGCCTCGTCCATCACGTCGTCGTGGTAGAGGGTCGCGAGGTGGACGAGTTCGACCACCGTCGCTGCCGTCACGACCGACGGATCGGCGGGGTTGGGGCCGAGTTGCGCGGTCAGGATCGTGAACAGCGGCCGGAATCGCTTGCCGCCCGCCTTCGCGAGGTGCAGTGCCGCCTCCGTCAGGAAGTCTTCACCGTCCGACAACTCCTGGACGAGCAGTGCCTCGACGCTCGCGAGCCCGTCGCGCACGCTGGTCGCGAGACCCGGGTCGCCGAGTTCCACACCAGCAACGACGGTGCTCGATACCGCGTCGGCCGGACCGGCGGTCCGAGCCGCCCCCTCAGTGCTCACGATGACGTACCCATCCTCTTCTGTCGCCTCGGCCTCACGGTAGTGAACCTAGCCGCTCCACCACCACACCACCTCGTCGAGGCGAGAAAGTCGTGCCTGAGAGGATGGACACGTGGTGGGCGAAAACTCCGCGACAGAGCCGCGGCAATCCCGGTCCTGCGTTCCCGACAGTACCGATGTTCTCGTCGTCGGTGCCGGTCCCGCCGGTTCGTCGGCTGCGGCATGGGCAGCCCGCGCCGGGCACGACGTGCTGTTGGTCGACGCCGCGACGTTCCCGCGAGACAAGACCTGCGGCGACGGGCTCACCCCGCGCGCGGTCGCGGAACTGGACCGTCTCGGCCTGGGCGACTGGTTGCGTACCCACACCGTCAACCGCGGCTTGCGCCTCGAAGGGTTCGGCGGCCGGTTCGAGTTGCCGTGGCCGGACTCCTCGTTCCCCTCGATGGGTAGCGCCGTGCCCCGCACCGAGTTGGACGACCGGATCCGCCGGGTCGCCCTCGACTCCGGTGCCCGGATGGTCGAAGGTGCCAAGGCCGTCGACGTCGAGCGTGACGGTGACCGGGTGACCTCCGTACTCCTCCGCACCGAGGACGGTCCGCGCACCGTGTCGTGCCGGCGGCTCGTCGTCGCCGACGGCGTGCGCTCGCCGCTCGGCAAGGTCCTCGGGCGCCGCTGGCACCGCGACACCGCGTACGGCGTGGCCGCGCGCGCCTATGCGACATCGACCCGGAGCGACGATCCGTGGATCACCTCGCACCTCGAGTTGCGTGACGATGCGGGAACCCTGCAACCGGGTTACGGCTGGGTGTTCCCACTCGGAACCGGCGAGGTCAACATCGGCGTGGGCACGCTCGCCACGGCCGCGCGGCCCGCGCGGGGATCGTTGCGGCCGTTGATCGACCTGTACGCGGACAAGCGTCGTGCGGAGTGGGGACTGGGCCCCGTGACCAGGGTCGCGTCGGCGCTACTTCCCATGGGTGGTGCGGTGTCCGGAGTGGCCGGCGTCAACTGGGCGCTTGTCGGCGACGCAGCCGCCTGCGTCAATCCCCTCAACGGAGAAGGCATCGACTACGGACTCGAGGGCGGGCGCCTGCTCGCAGAGATCCTCGACCGGGACGATCTGACAGGCGAGTGGCCCGCATTGCTGCGCGCGCATTACGGAGCCGCGTTCTCGACCGCACGGAGGCTCGCCGGGCTGCTCACCGTGCCGAAGTTCCTGCCGACGACCGGGCCGGTCGCGATGCGGTCACGGGCGATGATGAATGTCGCGGTGCGCGTGATGGGAAATCTGGTGACCGACGAGGACACCGATGTCGTGGCACGGGCGTGGCGGGCGAGCGGACGTGCGTCCATGCGCTGGGACCGCCGGCCGTTGTTCGCCTGACGCACCGCGCTGTACCGATCCAGCGCACCGCGCTGTGCCGACCTAGCGCACCGCGCTGTGCAGCGCCGCGATCCCGCCCGTCAGATTCCGCCACTTCACGTCGCGCCAGCCTGCCTCTCCGATACGCACGGCGAGTTGTTCCTGCGTCGGCCATGCCCGGATCGACTCGGCCAGGTACACGTACGCGTCGGGGTTGCTGCTCACGGCGCGCGCGACCCGCGGAAGCGCACGCATCAGGTATTCCATGTAGACCGTGCGCAGCGGTTCCCGCACGGGAGTGGAGAATTCGCACACCACCAACCGCCCGCCGGGCTTGACGACCCGCGCGATCTCGCGGAGGCCGGCATCGGGATCGGCGACGTTGCGCAGGCCGAAGGAAATCGTCGCGGCGTCGAAGACGGCGTCGGCGAACGGCAACCGCATCGCGTCGCCCGCGACCATGGGTACCTGGCGGAACGCACCGGCGTTCAGCATGCCGGTGGAGAAGTCGGTGGCCACCACCCACGCTCCGGAGCGGCCGAGTTCGACCGTCGAGACGCCGGTGCCGGCCGCGAGATCGAGAACCCGCTCGCCGGGCTTCAGGTCCAGCGCGGCACGCGTCGCACGGCGCCATCCGCGGTCCTGGCCGAACGACAGAACGGTATTGGTCAGGTCGTAGCGCGCCGCGACACCGTCGAACATGGACGCGACCTCGCGCGGATCCTTGTCGAGGGACGCGCGCGATCCGTGAGTTTTTGCCACGGCCGAAACGTTACCCGGCGACGGGCCCGCGAACCCTGAGGAGGACCTCGTCGTCAGGACATCGCGCGTGCCGCGCCCTCGGCCACGGAGGGATCGGTGTCCGCGGCCTCACGGCGCCGCAGGTAGACGAGGACCGGCACCGCGATCAGCCACGTGACCACAATCACCGAACCGGTGGGGATCAGTGCCACCCGGGCATCGCGTCCGGTGACCCTCACCAGGTCGGGATCACTGCGCGCGTACTCGACGGCGATGCGCTGGCCGGTGGCAAGACCCGTCGGGTACAGCACGCCGAGTTCGGGGTTGTGTGTGACGCCGTCGGGCGTGACGAAAGCGACCGCGGACCGGAGCGACCCGGCCGACAACACCTCGGCGGTTGCGGTGCCCATGTCGCTCTCGATGGTCCGGTCGTTGCGCAGAGCACCGAGAAACAGGGCGACCGCCAATGCGGACAGCGCGATGGCGACGATGAGGACGATGCGTCGCGCGCGTTCGGTTCCGGTCACAGCTGAGCCCGCACCGCCGCATGGAGTTCACGCAGTCCCGCCCGGTCGGTGGTCACCTCGACGACCCGGATCCCCCCGGACGGCGGAGCGGTGTCGGCGAGGGCGGCCGCCAGGCCCTGCAGGTCCACACTCTCGTGCGGAACGCGGTACGCGGCGCACAACGCCCCGAGGTCCATTCCGTGCGGCGTGCCGAAGACTCGCTCGAAGACGCCTGCATACTGCGGGTCGCCCTGTTCGAGCAGTTCGAAGATGCCGCCGCCGTCGTCGTTCGCGACGACGATCGTGAGGTTGCGCGGGCGCGGCTCCGAAGGTCCGATGAGCAGTCCGGCCGCGTCGTGCAGGAACGTGAGGTCGCCGAGCAGCGCGACGGTGCGGCCGGCGGTATAGGCGAGCGCGGCGCCGACCGCCGTCGAGACCGTCCCGTCGATACCGGCGACGCCCCGGTTGGACAACACACTCACGCCGGGTTTCGGGTAACTGACCAGCGCCGCGTCGCGCACGGGGTTGGAAGCCCCGAGCAGCAACTGGTCTCCGTCGCGCATCGCGTCGGTGACGACTGCGGCGACGTGCAGTCCGGTGGCTTTCGGGTGGGAATCCAACTGCGCACGCACGGCTTTGTCGGTGTGCGCGGAAAGCTGCCGGCACCGCTCGAGCCATGCCTCGTCCGGCTGTCCGGAGATCACCGCGCGGGTGCCGGTCGCGAGAACGTTGCCGGACACATCGGGCCAGCGCGGACCGGTGGTGAGGGCGTAGACCGCCACCGCCGGGTCTGCCAGCAGGTTCGACACGGGACGGTGCAGGGTCGGCCGGCCCGTGATGATTGCCTGCCGCGGCTTCAGATGTGGCAGCGCCATCGGGTGCAGCGGTACGCCGTGCAGCGGCGCGGTCGGTTCGGCGACGGTGGGCAGGCCCGCGAGTTCGGGCCGCAGCGCGGAGCCGTGCCCGGAGATGACGACCGTGTCCGGCGTGAGGTCGATCTCGACCGGTACGTCCAGTGTCGCGTTGGCGGTGGTGGTCCACGCTGCCCCGTCCGGACGACCTTCGGGGGCGGATCCCTTCTGGTCCGCCGCAGGAACGAGGGGTTCACGCAGCGGAATGTCGAAGTGCACGGGACCGGCGTTCCCCGACCGGGTGCCGCGCGCTGCCGCCAGCACACGGCTGACCGCCGATCGCCACGCGCTGTTCTGGTCGGCGCTCTCCGCCAATCCCAGGCTGATGGTCGCGCGGACCTGCGTACCGAACAGGCCGAGTTGCTCGACGGTCTGGTTCGCACCCGATCCGAGCAGTTCGTAGGGGCGATTGGCGCTCAGAACGACGAGCGGCACGCGCGCATAGTTCGCCTCGAGGACCGCCGGGGCAAGGTTCGCCACCGCTGTCCCGGATGTCATCACCACGGGCACGGGCCGCTTCGACGACAGGGCCAGGCCGATCGCGAGAAAGCCGGCGGTCCGTTCGTCGATGCGCATGTGCAGACGAAGCCGCCCGGCAGCATCTGCCGCCTGCAACGCGAACGCGAGCGGGGCATTGCGCGAGCCCGGGCACAGCACGACATCCCGCACCCCACCTCGAGCGAGTTCGTCGACGACTGCGGTGGCCTGGGCTGTGGACGGGTTCACGACGTCCAGGGTAGTGCGGGGCGGCAGGTGCCCGGGTTCTCCCCCGCGCCGCGCCGGGTTGCGGCCGGGCAGCGATCCACCGCCCGGCAACCACCACAATGGGGGGATGCGCACCGTCTTCGATCCCGCCGATCTGAGTCCCGGACGTTTCTACGGGCTGCTCACCGCCACGATCGTGCCCCGTCCCATCGCGTGGGTCTCGACCGTGTCGGGCGACGGGGTCGCCAACGTGGCTCCCTACAGCTTCTTCACGGTCGCGAGCACGGCGCCACCGGTCGTGCAGTTCACCTCGGTGGGCCGCAAGGACAGTCTTCGCAACATCGAGGAGACGGGCGAATTCGTGGTGAACGTCGCGACGGTTCCGCTGATGGAGCAGGTCAACGCCTCCTCTGCGAATTTTCCGCACGAGGTCGACGAGTTCACGGAAGTCGGGTTGCGGGCGGAGCCGAGCGAGCGGGTGCGCCCTCCCCGCGTCGCGCAATCGCCCGCGTCGATCGAGTGCACGTTGCGCCGGGTGATCGAGGTGGGCGATTCGTTCGTGGTCATGGGCGATGTGGTCGCGGTGACGGTTCGGCGCGACGTGCTGGCCGAAGACGGAGCGCCGGACTTCGCGGCGCTCGCGCCCGCGAGCAGGCTGGGACGCACCGAGTGGGGATTGACGCCGCAGGTTCGGTCCCTCGAGCGCCCTACCTGCTGAGCCCTGCGTCACCGGACACCGCCCCCGCAGGTTAGGGTCGGCTCAGTAGGGGGCGGCTCCGGAAGGGTGGTCATGGCCGAACGCACCAGGGCAGCGCGCAAGGCGCCGAAGTTCGTCAAACCCGCGACACGCGAGATCGTGCGCGCTCGCGTGCTCGCCACCGCACGGATCAGTCCGACGTTCGTCCGGGTCACCATCGGCGGCGATGCGGTGTCGACCATCGGTCCGATGGGCTTCGACCATTGGTTCCGGATGTTCTTTCCCGTCCCCGGCCGGCGCGGATTCACGCTGCCCTCGGCGACGGACGACCGGTGGTGGCCCGAATACCAGGTGATCCCGGACGACGAGCGGCCCGTGCTGCGGAACTACACCTTCCGCCGGTTCCGCGCGGCCGGCGCCGGATCGTACGGCGACACGGCGGAAATCGACATCGACTTCGCGTCGCACGGAGACCTCGGACCGGCGTCGGCGTGGGCGAACACCGTCTCGGCCGGTGAAGAAATCGGTGTGCTCGACGAAGGAATCGGCTACGTCCCCGACGCGAGCGCGCACTGGCAGTTGCTCGTGGCCGACGAGAGCGCTCTGCCGGCGGTCGCGGGCATCCTCGAGTCCGTCCTCTCCCGCGATCCGGCGGCCGCGGTGGACGTGTTCGCCGAGGTTCCCCATCCGGACGATCTCGCGGCGCAGCACCTCGGGACCGGCCCGAACGTGCGGGTGCGCCCCCTCATCCGGACCGATCCCACGGCACGGCCGGGTGTACTCGCGGTCGAGGCGGTGCGCGCCGCGACCTTACCGACGGGTCCGGCCTGCGCGTTCGTGGCCGGTGAATCCGATCTCGCCACCGGGGTGCGGCGTCACCTCGTACGTGATCGGGGCTGGGACAGATCGTCGGTGACGTTCACGGGCTACTGGAAATACGGCGAGCCCGTCTACTGACGGGGTTCACTGCTGACGGGTCCCCGCAGAACCGGAACGTGGGGGGGGGGGGGGGGGGGGGGGCGCGGGCCCCGCCCCGCCCCCCCCCCCCGCCCCACGTTCGTGGGATCGGTCCGCAGTATCGGGACCTGTCAGGCCGCGTGCTTCTGGACGAGGTCGCCCAGACGGGGCAGGGCCTCGATGACGTGCTTCTTGGCCGAGGGGCGCAGCGAGTCGTAGACCTTCTTGACAGCGGTCTTGGACGACCCGGCGATCTTCTCGTCGGTCACGCCGAGCAGCGCGTCGGCGACCGCGTCACCGCGAGCAACGAGGAAATCGGCGAACGAACCGGCACCGGCGTACTCGGTCCAGAACGGCTGGAGCCGCTCGACGAAGTCGGGCAGCAGGCTCTCGATCGCGCCGGGCACGACGGACGGCCCGACCTTCTTCACTGCGGCGTAGCCGCCCTTGAGGGCGAGGCCCGATGCACCCTTCTTGTCCGACACTTCTGCGTCGATCAGAGTTTCGACGTCGGCCTTGACCGCCGGAAACTTTTCGGGTCCGAGCAGAGCATCGTGCAGAGCTGCAACCACTTTCACTGCCTCCGTAAATGTGACACTTGTGACTGTTGGGACTGGGGGAACGATATACGACTCTTCATCGGGTACCTACTCGGCGTCAGCCGAGCAATTCCCGGCACCGTCGCAGCCGGTCGAACCACCACTGGGCACGGTCCGGTGCGGCCCGAACAGCGTCGAGCATGTCGGCTTCAGGGGCAACCGCTCCGACCGGAAGTGAGCCTCCCGACATGCGTCGCGCCGGGGCGACGTCGGCGGTGAAGAAGCCCCCCGTACCGAGTCCGCACGCGAACGGCAGTTGCGGGAGCGCGGCCGCGGCGGCGAGGCCGGCGCTCATTCCGACCGCCGAATCGAGTGCGCTCGAAACCACCACTTCCACACCGTGACCTGCAAGTTCGTCGGCGAGAGTAAGCAGTGGGCGCACACCGCCGAGCGGAGCAACCTTGACGACCGCGACATCGGCGCCGCCGGCACGCACGACGCGCATCGGGTCCTCTGCCCTGCGGATGCTTTCGTCCGCCGCGACACGCACCTCGGGCAACCGCTTCCGGACGGCGACCAGTTCGGGCACCGTCGCGCAGGGCTGTTCCGCGTATTCGAGCGGCGCATCGGCGGTGAGCGCGGTCAGTGCGGTGACGGCCTCGTCGACCGTCCAGCCGCCGTTGGCATCGACCCGGACGCGAGACACCGACTCGCGGACCGCGCGGACACGGGCGAGATCCTGCGCGAGATCCTGGCCCGGTTCCGCGACTTTCACCTTGGCAGTCTGCGCACCCGGAAACCGTGCGAGCACCTCGGGAACGCGGTCCGGATCGACGGCGGGCACAGTCGCATTGACCGGGACCACGGACCGGATCGCCGGAGGATGACCAACCCATGCGGATTCGATTGCCGAACGGAGCCAGTGCGCGGCCTCGTCGTCTTCGTATTCCGGAAACGCCCCGAACTCACCCCAGCCGACGGGCCCGCGCACCAGCAGCACCTCACGCCGGGTGATGCCCCGGAAGCGGACCCGCATGGGCAGCGACACGACGACGGCGCTCGCGAGGAGCTCGTCGGCGGACGGCAGGGCCGGATCGGTCACTGCTGGCCGGGCAGAAGCTGGATCATGAGGGCCTCGGAATCGGCGAGGAGGTTGCCGTCGAGGTCGCGCAGCTCGGCCTTGCAGAATGCCTTTCGGCCCTCTACCCGGTCGACCCATCCGTCGACCACCAGTTCAGTCTCGATCGGCGTGATCTTGCGGTAGTTGACGTGGAGATATCCGGTGCGTGCGATGGGCCGTCCGTTGGCGTGGATGACCATGCCGAACAGGTCGTCGAACAGCAGCGGCAGCGTCCCACCGTGGGCGGCGCCGTTTCCCCCGAGATGAAAACGGCGGAACATGCCGCGCTCGCGGACGCCGTCCTCGCCGAACTTCTCGATCTTCCACGGCAGCAGCAGGGCACTGCCCCGGCCGGGAAGCTCGACGTTGAAGCCGGCCGGTGACCGCCCCTCGGGTACCTCGTAGGGCTCGAGGAGGTCGATGAGCGCTTCGGTCTGTGCGATCGCCCGGTCGATCACGTCGTCCGGCGCGTGAGTGGAGACCATGAGGTCCTGCAGGCGCCGGAACGTGTCGATGAAGGTGCCGTAGTTCGGACCCGCCTTCACCGGCTCGTAGACGGGGAAACCTCCGTGGTGCTCGTAGTCGTCGCCTACGTCGTTGCCGTCGACCTCTTCGGTGCCTGCGCCGGTCTGCTCGCTCATGTGATGCACGTTATCCGGCCCACCGTCCCGTCGTACGGTGGCCCGGGGCTCTAAGGTGACGACGTGACCTTCGATTCCCAGTTGTGGCGCCCGGTTCCCGGGTTCGAGAACCTCACCGACATCACCTACCACCGCCATGTCACGCAGGGCACTGTCCGTGTCGCGTTCGACCGGCCGGAGGTGCGCAACGCCTTCCGGCCGCACACCGTCGACGAGCTCTACCGCGCACTCGATCACGCGCGGATGACGTCGGATGTGGGCGTCGTGCTGCTGACCGGCAACGGCCCGAGCCCCAAGGACGGTGGATGGGCGTTCTGCTCCGGCGGAGACCAGCGCATCCGTGGGCGCAGCGGATACCAGTACGCGAGCGGCGACACCGCGGACACGGTGGACAAGGCCCGCGCGGGCCGCCTCCACATCCTCGAGGTGCAGCGCCTGATCCGGTTCATGCCCAAGGTGGTGATCGCGCTCGTCAACGGCTGGGCCGCGGGCGGTGGCCACAGCCTGCACGTCACGTGCGACCTGACCCTGGCATCACGCGAGCACGCCCGTTTCAAGCAGACGGACGCCGACGTCGGTAGCTTCGACGGCGGCTACGGCAGCGCATATCTCGCGAAGATGGTGGGCCAGAAGTTCGCCCGCGAGATCTTCTTCCTCGGCGACACCTACTCCGCCGACGACATGCATCACATGGGCGCGGTCAACCGGGTGGTCGCCCACGACGAACTCGAAAACGTCGCGCTGGAATGGGCCGAGAAGATCAACGGCAAGTCGCCGCAGGCACAGCGCATGCTCAAGTACGCGTTCAACCTCTCCGACGACGGCCTTGTCGGCCAGCAACTGTTCGCGGGCGAGGCCACCCGCCTGGCATATATGACGGACGAGGCGGTCGAGGGCCGCGACAGTTTCCTCGAGAAGCGCGATCCGGACTGGTCTCCGTACCCCTGGTACTACTGAGACCCAGCAACCGGCATCCGGCTTCTGGAACCGGTACTACCGACGACACACGCGCGAGGGGGGGCCCCCCCCCGGGGGGGGGTTGCCAGGGCCCGGTGCGCAGTCAGGCGCAGTCGCGACAGTAATCCGCAGAACCGGGAGCCTTCCGGCTGTAGTGCTGGACGAGGAAGCAGCTCATGCAGGTGAACTCGTCGGACTGCTTGGGCAGGACGCGGACGGTCAGTTCTTCGCCCGACAGGTCGGCCCCGGGCAGATCCAGCGACTCGAGGATCTCGGCCTCGTCCGCGTCGGCCTTCTGGGTCGGCGTCAGCGCAAGTTCGTCCAGAGCAGTTTCGGCACCGAGGACGTCGGTGGTGCGAGGGGCGTCGTAGTCGGTCTTCATGGCTGTTCTCCTGGGTCGTCCCGGTAACGGTCGTGGCGGGCGGCTTGCTCTGCCGAGCCGTGTAGGCACTGCGCTGCACCTGCCGGACATGATGTCCCGTTTGTCGGTTCGCCAAACACGCCCCCCGCGTTACCGCCGAAAGGTGTGCCGTCGGGCACACTCCGGGCCGCGGCCGACAAATGGTCCCGGCGGGCCGGCCGTACGATCGGCGGAGGCGGTCGCGCACGATCCCGATCGGCGAAGACGAAGCACCATCACCGGAAGGCCTCGACGTGGAGATACTGAGCAGTCGCACGATCCTGCGGCCTCGCGACTACGAGGCGGCGCTGGAGTTCTACGGCGGGAAACTCCGTCTCGCGATCGCGCGGGAGTACCCCGCCGGCACTGTCTACTTCGCCGGTCAGTCGCTGATCGAGATCGCCGCCCACGGACGTGGAGATGCGGACCAGACGTTCCAGGGTGCGCTGTGGCTCCAGGTCCGCGACGTGTACGAGTGCGAGGCCGAACTCGCCCTCGCCGGGGTGCCGATCGTGCGTGAAGCGCGGCAGGAGCCGTGGGGCCTGCACGAGTTGTGGGTCGCGGATCCGGACGGAGTCCCCATCGTGCTCGTGCAGATCCCTGACGATCATCCGCTCCGGCGCGACAGCCGGACCCCCTCTACCGGCCGGTCAAACCACTCCGGCCAGTGATCTTCACCACACCGGGGAACCGGCGGCGCCGCTCCCTGCACGTGGAGGCTTGCAGGGTGTCCGCGTTCACCTGAGCGTCGCTGTACTTTCCCCTGTCCGCTACCCCAGAATGGGAAGACGTGACCGCAGAGTTCGTTGTCCTACTGGTAGTGGTCGTCACTGCCCTCGCATTCGATTTCACGAACGGCTTCCACGACACCGGCAACGCAATGGCCACGTCCATCGCCACCGGAGCGTTGAAGCCGAAGGCGGCCGTCGCACTGTCGGCGGTCCTCAATCTGATCGGTGCGTTCCTCTCCGTCGAAGTCGCGGCCACCGTCGCCAAAGGCGTCGTCGACCTCGGTACCGTCGGCGGTGAGGACCTTCTGCTGATCGTCTTCGCCGGCCTTGTCGGCGGCATCCTGTGGAACATCGCGACGTGGCTGTTCGGCCTTCCGTCCAGTTCCTCGCACGCCCTGTTCGGCGGCCTGGTGGGTGCGGCGCTCGCCTCCATCGGCGTCAACGGCGTGGTGTGGGACGGCGTTCTCGGCAAGGTGCTCCTGCCCGCTCTGCTCGCTCCCGTCATCGCAGCCCTCGTCGCCACCGTCGGCACGTGGTCGATGCGCCGCCTGACCCGCGACATCTCCGAAGAGCGTCGCGACCGCGGATTCCGGCTGGGACAGATCGGCACCGCGTCGCTGCTCTCGCTGGCGCACGGCACCAACGACGCCCAGAAGACGATGGGCGTGATCTTCCTGGCCCTCGTCGCTCACGGCAGCATCACCGCGGACACCGAGATGCCGTTCTGGGTGAAGTTCGCCTGCGCGGTCGCCATCGCACTGGGCACCTACCTCGGCGGCTGGCGCATCATCCGGACCCTCGGCAAGGGCCTCGTCGAGATCGCGCCGACCCAGGGACTTGCCGCGGAGTCGTCGTCTGCGGCAATCATTCTGACCTCGAGCCACTTCGGGCTTCCACTGTCCACCACGCACGTCGCGACCGGCTCGATCCTCGGCACCGGACTCGGCACCAAGGGCGCCGAAGTGCGCTGGGGTGTCGCCGGCCGCATGGTCGTCGCATGGCTGATCACGCTTCCGAGCGCCGCGCTCGTCGGTGCACTGTGCTGGGCGCTCGCACACATGATCGGGGGCCTGGGAGGCGTCCTGTTCGTCTTCACCCTCCTGTGCGGACTGTCGCTCTTCATGTGGCTGCGGTCGCGCAAGGAGCCGGTCGATGCCTCCAACGTGACGGCAGAATGGGACGGGTCGCTGGTCCCCGCCGCAACCACCCCTGAACCCGTCGTCCAGGAAGGCCGCCCGTGAATCTGCTGACCCACACCTTGGATTCCCTGGGGCAGGTCGTGCTCGTCGGCTTGTTCCTCGGAGCCGGTCTGCCCTCGCTCTTCGCACTCGGCGTCCGCTCCCTGCACGCGGGTCGTTCGTCGAGCGAGAGCGCACTGCAGCCCCTCGGCGTCGCCGGAGCGGTCGTGTGTTTCGCTGTCGTCGCCATCGCGGTACTCTGCGGAATCCTGCTCCTGACCGCAGACTTCTTGTCGGGCACCTTCGGTATCCACGTTTTCTGACATCGCGTTTTCCCGACATCGCGTTTTCCGACACCGAGTTTCCGACATCGCGTTCCCGCATCGCAGGTTTCGGCTGGAAGGAGTGCAGTGACCTCGAACCCGGTCCTCACACATCGTGTCCGGTCCCGTGTGCTGTGCGGCCGCGTGCCGAGCAGGTCCAGATGATTCTTCCGCCGATCCTCACCTCCATCGTGGAGTGGCTCCGTGCGGGCTACCCGGACGGGGTTCCCGAGCAGGACTACGTGCCGCTTTTCGCGCTGCTGTCCCGCCGGCTGTCCGAGGAAGAGGTCGATCAGGTGGCCGGCAGGCTCGTCGACGACGGGGATCTCCCGATCGACAAGACGGACATCGCCGTTCTCATCACCAAGATCACGAACGAGATGCCGTCCGACCGCGACATCGATCGGGTGCACCGGCACCTGGGCACCGGCAACTGGGACCGGACGGACCACGACCTGTGACCGCCTCCCGCGCATGACCGCCCTGCTGACCACGCTCGCCGTCCCCTCGGGGGATGCCGTCCGCGCTCTTGTCCCGACTCTGCAACGGCTTCTCGACGGAAGCGCTCCCCCGCTGCTGCCGGTTCCCGCCGGAGACGCACGCGAGACCCGGCGGCTCACCGACGCGCTCCGGCCCGGCGATCCGATCGACGAGCGGATCGGTCTCGTGGTGGCCACGTCGGGCACGACGGGAGTGCCGAAGGGCGCTCAACTCACCGCGGCCGCATTGCGTGCGAGCGGCGAGGCGACCTACGACCGCCTCGGTGGTCCCGGCTCGTGGTTGCTGGCCCTACCCGCGCATCACATCGCGGGCATGCAGGTACTGCTCCGCAGCGTGCTGTCGGAAACCGAGCCGTCCGTCGTCGACGTCTCGCACGGGTTCGATCCGGGGCGGCTTCCCGAGGCGGTCGCGGCGATGTCCGGTCCGCGGCGCTACACCTCACTCGTTCCGACCCAGCTGATCAAGGCTCTCGACCATCCCGGTGCGCGGGCAGCCCTCGCGGAACTCGACTCGATCCTGCTCGGCGGCGCCGCCGCCCCCGCGCCGGTGCTGCGGCGTGCAGCCGACGCCGGACTGAAGGTCGTGCGGACGTACGGGATGAGTGAGACGTGCGGCGGCTGCGTGTACGACGGTGTCGCTCTCCCCGGCGTGCGGGTGCGTGTCGGTGAGGATTCGCGGGTCTGGCTCGGCGGCGCGACCCTCGCGTCCGGCTATCGCGGGCTGCCCGACCATCCCGCCTTCGCGGAGGCGGGATGGTTCCGGACGGACGACGCGGGAGTGCTCGACGGCGGAGTGCTCCGGGTGCTCGGCCGGCTCGACGAGGCCATCTCGACCGGTGGGCTCACCGTCGTGCCGCAGGTCGTCGAAGCCGTGCTGACCGAACATCCTTCGGTGCGGGAGGTTGCGGTCATCGGTCTCCCCGACGAGCGGCTCGGACAGCGGGTGACCGCGATCGTCGTCGCCGCGGACGGTGCGGTTCCCACCCTGGACGCACTGCGCGCACACACCGCGGCGTCACTCGACATCACCGCGGCGCCGCGGGAACTGCACGTCGTCGAGTCGCTGCCCGTGCGGGGTCCGGGCAAGGTCGATCGTCGCGCGCTCGTCGCCCGGTTTTCGTAGCGCCCTTCGCAGCCGCGCGACGGGGCGTGAGAACCGGCGTCGCGAAGGTGCGAAGATCGAAGCATGGCAACCGCTGGTCACTGGATCGAAGGCGCACGTCCGCGCACACTCCCCAACGCGATCGCTCCCGTCCTTGCAGGCACGGGGGCGGCCGCAGCGCTCGGTGAGGCGGTGTGGTGGAAGGCGCTCCTCGCGCTCGTCGTGGCACTCGCATTCGTGATCGGCGTCAACTTCGCGAACGACTACTCCGACGGTGTGCGCGGGACGGACGACGACCGTGTCGGCCCGGTGCGACTCGTCGGGTCGGGGCTCGTCGCCCCAGCACTGGTCAAACGTGCGGCGTTCGTCTGCTTCGGAATCGGCGCGGTAGCCGGCATCGCACTGGCGCTGACGAGTGCATGGTGGCTGATCGTCGTCGGGGCGCTGTGCATCGCGGGCGCGTGGTTCTACACCGGCGGCCGCACCCCGTACGGCTACAACGGTCTCGGCGAAGTTGCCGTGTTCGTGTTCTTCGGTCTCGTTGCGGTGCTGGGTACGCAATTCGTGCAGGCGGGCCGCGTCGACTGGGCAGGACTCGCGTGCGCGGTGGCCGTCGGATCGTTCTCGAGCGCCGTCCTGGTGTCGAACAATCTCCGCGACATCCCGACCGATACCGCCACCGGAAAACGCACCCTCGCCGTCCGTCTGGGCGACCGCCGGACCCGAATCCTGCACCTCGTTCTCGTCACGGTGCCGTTCGTGTTGTCGGTGGCGCTCGTCGCGGCGACGCCGTGGGCGGCGGCCGGGTTGCTCGCGGCCCCGTTCGCCGTGCGCGCGAACGCGCCGGTCCGGTCCGGAGCCTCGGGGCTCGCTCTCGTTCCGGCACTGCGCGACTCGGGGCTGGCGATGCTGGTGTGGGCGGCCGCGACAGGTCTGGCACTGGCCTTCGGCTGAGTCGTGGGGGGGGGGGGGGGGGGGGGGGGGCCCGGGCCCGCCCCGGCGGCGCGGGGGGCG
>NZ_JAXION010000071.1:0-22601 GCF_049311045.1 Rhodococcus sp. 7Tela_A2
GTGTGCGAGATCGGAAGATCTCCCACACCATCGCTATCGCCCGGGGTCAGCGGGGCGCGAACCTGCGCAGGCGCAGACTGTTGCTGACCACGAACACCGAGCTGAATGCCATTGCCGCGCCCGCGATCAGCGGGTTGAGCAGCCCCAGCGCGGCGAGCGGCAGCGCCGCGACGTTGTAGGCGAACGCCCAGAACAAATTGCCCTTGATGGTGCGCAGCGTTGCCCGCGCGAGGCGGATGGCGTCGGGGGCGGCCCGTAGATCGCCTCGGACCAGGGTCAGATCCGACGCCTCGATGGCGACGTCCGTTCCCGTGCCCATCGCCAGCCCGAGGTCGGCCTGGGCCAGCGCTGCCGCGTCGTTGACGCCGTCGCCGACCATTGCGACGACCCTCCCCTCGGCCTGCAGACGCTCGATCACCTGCACCTTGTCGGCGGGCATCACTTCCGCGATGACCTCGTCGATGCCGACCTGCTTCGCGACCGCCTCGGCCGCGCCGCGGTTGTCACCCGTGAGCAGCACGGGGCGAAGACCCAGGTCACGGAGTTCGGACACGGCGGCACGGGAACCGTCCTTGACCGTGTCGGACACCACGACGACCGCACGGACTGCACCGTCCCAGGCCACCCAGATCGGCGTCCGGCCTTCGGATTCGGCCACCTCGGCTTCTCGTCGGAGGTCGGGTGCCGGTGTGAGCGACCATTCGTCGCGCAGCCAGGACAGCCGCCCGGCGAGCACGGCACGTCCGTCGACCACACCGGAAACCCCGCGTCCGCCGTGGTTTTCGAAACTCTCCACACCGGACAGCGGACGCGTCTGTGCGGCGTGGTCGGCGATCGCCCGCGCGATCGGATGCTCGGATGCGTGTTCGAGCGACCCCGCGAGATGCAGTACTTCGCCGGCGGATTCGTCCGGCGCCACATGAACGGAGGCGACGGTCATCTCGCCCGTGGTGACGGTTCCGGTCTTGTCGAGTACGACGGTGTCGACGCGGCGCGTGGATTCGAGGATCTGCGGGCCCTTGATGAGGATGCCGAGTTGCGCTCCGCGGCCTGTGCCGACGAGCAGCGCTGTGGGAGTCGCGAGACCCAGCGCGCACGGGCACGCGATGATCAGCACCGCGACCGCCGACGTGAAGGCAGCCGAGACGGGATCGTCGGTGAACAGCAGCCACGCGGCGAGGGTGAGCAGCGACAGCCCGATCACGATCGGGACGAACACCGCGGAAATCCGGTCGGCGAGGCGCTGGACCTCCGCCTTCCCGTTCTGTGCGTCCTCGACGAGGCGCGCCATCTGGGCGAGTTGGGTGTCGGAGCCGACGCGGGTCGCCCGGACGGTGAGGCGACCGCCGGCGTTGACGGTCGCACCGACCACGGCGTCGCCGGGCGCGACCTCCACGGGCATCGACTCACCGGTCAGCATCGACTCGTCGACGGCCGACGAACCCGATTCGACGACGCCGTCCGTCGCGATCTTCTCGCCGGGACGCACCACGAACACATCGCCGACGGCGAGCTGGTCGACCGGGATGCGGGTTTCGGTGCCGCCACGCAGCACCGCGACGTCTTTGGCTCCCATGTCGAGCAGCGCCCGCAGGGCGGCGCCGGAGCGGCGCTTCGCCCGGGCCTCGAACCAGCGACCCGCGGTGATGAAGGTGGTGACGGCCGCGGCGACCTCCAGGTAGATGTGCTCCTCGCCGCCGCCCGAGGCGAACAACTCGAAGGTCATCTTCATGCCGGGCATACCGGCGTGGGTGAAGAACAGCGCCCACAGCGACCACAGGTATGCAGCGGTGACACCGACGGAGATGAGGGTGTCCATCGTCGCGGCACCGTGGCGCAGGTTGGTCCAGGCCGCGCGGTGGAAGGGCAGGGCGCCCCACACGACGACCGGTGACGCGAGGGTCAGGCACAGCCACTGCCAGTTGTCGAACTGCAGGGCCGGGATCATCGACAGCGCGACCACGGGGACGGTGAGCAGGGCCGACACCGTCAGGCGCTGTTTCCATTGCGCGGCTTCGTCGGGTCCGCTGTCCTCGCCGGCAGCATGCTGCGTCTGCGGGGGTGCGGGCAGTGCTGCGGTGTAACCGGTGGCTTCGACGGTCGCGACGAGGTCTTCGGGCGTGATGTCGCCGCTGTAGCTGACCTTCGCCTTCTCGGTCGCATAGTTGACCGACGCGGTGACGCCGTCCATCCGGTTGAGCTTCTTCTCGACGCGCGCGGCGCAGGAGGCGCAGGTCATCCCACCGATGGTGAGTTCGACGTCACGCGTCGTGTCGGCGGTCGTCATGTGGATACTCCTTCGATGTCGTTCCTCCTTTATACCCCTAGGGGGTATGTGTCCGCTACTCCCTGGGGGCGGTGGCCGGCGGGGCAGCGGCCGGTTCCGGCTCGAGCGGCCTGAGCCGGTAAACTTCGATGGGTCCGGTGTCCGTTCCCGGGCGCCAGCACTACTACCGAGGAGCAGCACGTGGCGCGTGTCGTCGTCGAAGTCATGCCCAAGGCCGAGATTCTCGACCCTCAGGGTCAGGCCATTGCCGGGGCGTTGTCGCGGCTGGGCTTCGCGGGCGTGACCGACGTCCGCCAGGGAAAGCGATTCGAACTCGAGGTCGACGGCAGCGTCGACGACGCCCAGGTGGAGAAGATCGCCGAAGCGCTCCTCGCCAACACCGTGATCGAGGACTGGGCGGTTCGCCGGATCGACGGTGACGCATGAGCGCACGCATCGGGGTCATCACGTTCCCCGGCACGCTCGACGATATCGACGCAGCCCGGGCGGTGAAGCTTGCCGGCGGCGAGGCCGTGAGCCTGTGGCACGGTGACGCCGACCTCAAGGGTGTCGACGCGGTCGTCGTGCCCGGTGGGTTCTCGTACGGCGACTACCTGCGGTGCGGCGCCATTGCGCGGTTCGCTCCGGTGATGACCAAGGTCGTCGAGGCGGCGCGCGGCGGAATGCCGGTGCTCGGCATCTGCAACGGCTTTCAGGTGCTCGCGGAAGCGGGCTTGCTGCCCGGCGCGCTGACCCGCAACGCAGGTCTGCACTTCGTGTGCCGCGACCAGTGGCTGAAGGTCGAATCGAACTCAACCGCGTGGACGTCGCGCTACGAGCAGGGTGCCGAGATCCTGGTACCGCTCAAGTCCGGCGAGGGCCGTTACCAGGCCTCGCAGGAAGTGCTCGACGAACTCGAGGGCGAAGGCCGTGTCGTGTTCCGCTACGTGGGCGAGAACCCGAACGGATCCCAGCGTGGCATCGCGGGCATCGCGTCGGCGAACGGCCGGATCGTCGGCCTGATGCCGCACCCCGAGCACGCCACCGAGGCGCTCACCGGCCCCAGCGACGACGGGCTCGGCATCTTCTACAGCGCGCTCGACGCGGTGGTCAACGCCTGATCTCCTGACGCACCGAAACCCCCGCCGTCCGATGGACGGCGGGGGTTTTTCGTTGGTCCGTCCATTCTTTGCGGTCGTTTTAACGCCGAAATACCCATCCTCACCTGCGGTGGAAAAGTTTCACTAGACATACGTCTACCCAAAATGTCATGCTCTGCATCACCGGTGGCGGAGGCCGAGTGAGCCAGCTACCGCACATTCCCGAGGAGATTCGTATGCAGTTCCAGGACAAGGTCGTTTTCATCACCGGTGCCGCGTCAGGCATGGGTCTTGCCACCGCGCAGGCATTCGCCGACCAGGGCGCCGTCGTCTACGGCGCGGACATCTCCGCCGACAACCTCGCTCGCGACTTCGCGGCGCTCCCGGGAGCCCACGCCGTTCCCCTCGACATCGCCGACAGTGCCGCCGTGCGCGAAGCCTTCGCCACCGTCGAGCGTGAGCACGGCCGACTCGACGTGCTCGTCAACGCGGCTGGCGTCAACGCGCCCAACAAGGCTGCGCTCGACGCCCTCAACGCCGAGAACTACAAGGGCTTCGAGGCGATGAAGGAAGGCCGGCAGCACAACCCGGAGTTCTACGAAACCATCACCGACGAGGACTTCGACCGCGTCCTGAAGATCAACCTGTACGGCCCCTTCTACACGATGCGTTCCGCTGTGCCGCTGCTCAAGAAGGCAGGCGGCGGCGCGATCATCAACTTCTCCTCGGCCGCCGCGCTGATGTCGGTGGCGATGCCCGCGTACTACCCGGCGTCCAAAGCCGGTGTGCTCGGCCTGACCCGGGAGGCTGCCACCGAACTGGCTCCCTTCAACATCCGCGTCAACTCCCTTGCGCCCGGGGCCGTCGACACGCCGCTGTTCCGCCAGAGCGACGAGGAGTTCTCCGACTTCCTCATCTCGATGCAGCCCATCAAGCGGCCCGCCACCCCCGAGGAGATCGCCAAGACCGTGCTGTTCCTGGCGGGTGCCGAGGGCTCCTACTACACCGGGCAGACGTTCTCGCCGTCCGGCGGATTGGTCATGTAACCCACCGCTGATCCCCGCCGCACCGAGAGAAACAGGACCGACACCATGCCCGCTCTGGACCCCACCGCACTCACCCGGCTCACCGACGAGATCCGCCGTGACATCGACCACGGCGACTACGACGGCGTCAACATCATCGTCGCGCGTCACGGCGACATCGCCCTGAACGAAACCCTCGGCTACGCCGAACGCGCCACCGAGACCGCGCTGCGGCCGGACAACGTCTTCCGCATCCTGTCGATGTCGAAGGCGTTCACCAACACGCTCGCGTACCGCGCACTCGGCGAAGGCAAGCTCGCGCTGTCGACGCGCGTCGTCGACATCATCCCCGAGTTCTTCGGCACCGACGTCTTCCGCTCGGTGCGCAAGGACCGCATCAACCTCCACCACCTCCTCACACACCGCTCGGGAATGCCCGCCACCCCGAACCCCGGCCTCGGACCGGACCGCTTCGGGGTACTCGCCGACGTGATCGACGCGCTGTGCTCCGTGGACGTCGTCAACGAACCCGGGACCACCCTCAACTACGCGCCGTCGATCAACCACGCCCTCATGGGTGAAATGGTCCGTCGCGCATACGGTTACGACCACTTCCGGGACCTCGCGCGCGATCTCGTCTTCGAGCCGCTCGGGATGACGCGGACGGCGTTCGGCATGCCCGCAGCCTGGCGCGCGGACGCGGTGCCGCTCAAGGCATACGTACCCGACAACGGCTGGCTGTCGCCGGCCGACATCGAAAACCTCAACGACACCATCACCGAGGCCGCGGAGATCCCGTGGGTCGGTGCCGTCAGTACCGCGGAGGACATCTTCGCCTTCGCCGAGATGTTCCGCCGCAAGGGCGAAGTGAACGGACAGCACCTCGTCGCTCCCGTGGTCGTCGACCAGGCCACGACCCTGCAGACCGGCGACATGCCCAACGACCTGTATGCGGGCATCGCCGCGAGTCGCGGATGGGAAACCCCGCCCGGCAACTTCGGGCTCGGATTCTCCTTGTCCGGCACGGGACCCCACGCATCGTTCTTCGGACCCTTCACCTCCCCCCGCACCTTCGGCAACTACGGTGCCGGGTCGTCCCTGTTCTGGGTCGACCCCGAACTCGACATGACGTTCGTATTCCTGTCGGCCGGCTGCATGGACGAAGGCGACAACGTCGCCCGATTCCAGAAGCTCTCCACCATGGCCGCCGCGGCCGCCCGCTGACTCCTCCGGGAAGACCTGACATGACCCTCACGCCTGAAGCTCCCTCCGCTTCCCGGTGCCCTGTCGCGCACGGTTTCGACGCACTGAGCGACGACTACTTCACCGACCCCGCAGCACATTTCGCGAAGTTCCGGGACGAGACGCCCGTGTTCTTCTATCCGTACCTCAACGCGTGGATCGTCAACCGCCGCGAAGACGTCGAGACCGTGCTCGCCGACTGGCAGCGGTTCACCTCCGGCGGCAACAGCGGCACCATCGACGTCCCCGAACAGTTCCGGGCGATCGTGCCGCCGGACCTCATCACACAGATGCTGGTGGGCTCCGATCCGCCGAGCCACACCGACCACCGGTTCGTCGCGCAGCGCGGGTTCACCAAAGAACGCATGGAGGCGCTGCAGCCCGAGATCGAGGCACGCGCGCACCGCGTCGTCGACGGCTTCGAGGCACGCGGCTCCGGCAACCTCGTGACGGACTACGCGCTCGAACTCACCACGCAGACGATCATGGCGCACATGGGTCTCGGGTACGAGCACGACGCGATGATGCGCCAGCTTCGGGACGACTTCGCGATGATCCTCGCGTCGGCTGCCGAACCGATGGCCGAGCCGATGCGGACGCAGGTGTGGCAGCGCTACATCGATGCCACCCTCGTGCTGCGCCGCATCATCGACGAGCGTCGTGAGAACCCCGGCACCGATCTGATCTCCGATATGGCGATCGTGAACGACAAAGACGGCAACCGGATGCTGTCGGCGGCCCAGATCGCTGTGCATCTCACCGAATTCGCGATGGCCGGCGTCGATTCGACCACCCAGGCGGTCTCGAACGCGGTGCTGTTCCTCGCGCGGAACCCGGAAACCCTCGCCGAGGCGATCGAGGATCCCGCACTCTGGCAGCGAGTGTTCGAGGAGACCGTGCGACGCAGGCCGTCGTCACCGTTCGCTGCGCGCCAGGCGCAGCAGGACATCGAACTGGGCGGCGCGCACATCCGGAAGGGCGACATGGTGTGGCTGGCGCGGGCCAGCGCCAACACCGACCCGGCGCGGTGCCCGCACCCGTTCGAGTTCGACATCCACCGCCCCGAACCCGAGAACCACCTCGCGTTCACCCAGGGCCGGCACACCTGCCTCGGCCAGGCACTCGCCCGGGTTCAGGGCGCGACGGCACTGCAGGTGCTCTTCGAACGGCTCCCGTCGTTGCGTCCCGCGGCGGAGGTTCCCCTCGACTTCCTGCCGATCGCGCTGCTTCCGGTGCGCCGGACCCTGCCGGTGACCTGGGATGTCGCCGACATCGAGCGAGCGAAAACCAAGACCGCCCGGCACATGGAACTCACGGTGCTCGAGCGCCGCGACGAATCCGACGGGGTGGTGTCGCTGACCCTCGGCCACCCCGACGGCGGCGCGCTGCCCACGTGGAAGCCGGGCGCGCACATCGAAGTTCGGCTCGGCGACGGCGACGACGCCCTGCTGCGGCAGTATTCGCTGTCGTCGTCTCCGCAGGACAGCACACGCTGGCGGATCGGTGTGCTCCGCGAACCGGATTCGCGCGGTGGATCGCAGTACGTACACGACCGGTTGCGGGACGGCGCGACCGTCACGGTCGGCTTCCCCCGCAACAACTTCCGTCTCCGCCCGGCTGCGCGGTACGTCTTCGTGGCCGGGGGGATCGGCATCACCCCGATCCTGCCGATGATCGCGCAGGCCGAGGCCGACGGTGCCCGCTGGGAACTGCTCTACGGCGGCCGCACTCGCGCGTCGATGGCCTTCCTCTCCGAACTCGAGCGGTTCGGCGACAAGATCACCGTGTGCCCGCAGGACGAGACCGGTCTGCTGGATCTGCGTACGTTGCTCGCCGAGCCCACCGAGGACACGCTGATCTACTGCTGCGGTCCCGAACCGCTCCTGCAGGCGATCGAAGCCGCGAGCGCGCACTGGCCGGTCGGGTCGCTGGTGACGGAACGCTTCGCCGCGAAGAAGATCGTGCGCACCGAACCGGACGTGGCGTTCGACGTCGACTTCGCCCGATCCGGGATCACCGCCACGGTGCCCGCCGGGAAAACGGTGCTGGACGTGGCGGAGGAGAACGGTATCGAGGCGTTGTCGTCGTGCAAGGAAGGGACGTGTGGCACCTGCGAGGTCCGGATTCTCGCGGGACGCGCCGACCATCGGGATTCGATCCTCACCCCCGGTGAGCAGGAGCGGAACGAGACGATGATGATGTGTGTCTCGCGCGCGGAGAAGGGGTGCTCGAGGCTGGTGCTCGACGCCTGACCGTGCGAAAACTCGATCGGATTCCGGCGGCGGGACCGGTAGGGTTTCGTGCGACGAGAGGCGGGAGGGCGAGTGGCACCGAGAACGGCGGTCGTGCCGAAGATGACGCGGGTCGAGCAGAAACGCGCGACGCGTGAAGCACTCATCGAATCGGCGCGGGCACTGTTCGTCGAATCGGGATACACCTCCACCACGGCCGAGGCGATCGCCAAGGCCGCGGGGGTGTCCCGCGCGACGTTCTACCTGCACTTCCGGTCCAAGGCGGAGATCGTGCAGTGGCACATGTCGGCGCTCGAACAGCCGATCCGGGACGACTACCGGCGCCTCGACGCGTTCGAGGACCCGTCGCTCGGCGACGTCACGGACTGGCTGAACGAGCACGCGCTGTTCTGGCGGGCGCACCGGGCCGAGTTCGCGAGCATGGAGCAGGCGCTCTCCCACGAGCCTCTCGTGTCCGACGAGTGGTTCGCCATGTTGCGCCGTGTCGCGTCGGGTATGGACAACCTGCTGGGGCGGCAGTCGGACGACGACGCCCGGTTGCGGGCACGCCTCCACGTGACGTCCATGCTGATGTCGACCGACCGCAACTTCCACTTCGCGCTGGTGCAGGGGCACGACGAGAATTTCGAACGGCTTGTCTCCGTGCTCGCGGAGCAGTGGTTGTTCTGCCTGCACCGCACAGGCTGACGACATACGGAACGAGGGATCTCGCGCGCCGTCCCGATCGGCTGCGAGATCTCTCGTCCGTGAAACCCGGAGCTCAACCCCCCGATCGGGTCCCGGGCCGGCGCCCCCGTTTCGTTCGATGGAGGCACCGACCACCAGTGTGCCCGGCTCGCCCCGGTTTGTCCTGACAACTCGTCGCCGATTTTCCCCAAAGCGGCTTCGACGCCGTCATCCGAGCTCCCGGCGGGGTCTCTCGCGTCAGGGGTATCCGGTCGGAGGACCCGGAAGTGCGAGGATGCAGACATGCCTTCGATGACGCAAGCGGATGCCCCGGGACTGTGCAACTTCGTCGACATGTCGCCGTCGCCGTTCCACGTGTGCGCGACCGTCGCGGCCGCGCTGAACGACGCGGGCTTCACCGAACTCGACGAGTCGCAGCGCTGGCCGAGTGAGCCGGGACGGTACTTCCTGGTCCGCGGCGGATCGCTCGTCGCGTGGAGCACCGAAGGCGACGACACCGATCCGGCGCGGCCCTTCCGCATCGTCGGCGGGCATACCGACAGCCCCAACCTGCGGGTGAAACAGCATCCCGACCTCGCGTCCGCCGGGTGGCGGCTCGTCGGACTCGAGCCGTACGGCGGAGCCTGGCTCAATTCCTGGCTCGACCGCGACCTCGGTGTGTCCGGGCGGCTGACGGTGCGCTCGGGATCCGGTTCCACCGACGTGCTCGTGCGCGTCGACCTTCCCGTACTGCGTGTTCCGCAGCTGGCGATCCATCTGTCCGAAGACCGCAAAGGCGTGCAACTGGACCCGCAGCGGCATCTCAACGGCGTGTGGGGCATCGGCAGCGAACCCCGCTCGTTCCTGGCGTATGTCGCCGGGCAGGCCGGGGTCGACGCCCGGGACGTGCTCGGATGGGAACTGATGACCCACGATCTGGCGCCGAGTTCCCTGGTCGGCGCCGACGGTGAACTGGTCAGCGCACCGCGACTGGACAACCAGGTCACCTGCTACACCGGGCTGCAGGCGATGCTGCACGCCGCCGATCACGTGGCGACTCACGGCGGCCCGGTGCCGCTGCTCGCCCTGTTCGACCACGAAGAGGTCGGCAGTATGTCCGACAGGGGTGCGTTCTCCGACCTGCTCACCACCGTCCTCGAACGCATCGCGCTGGTGCGCGGCGGCGGCCGCGAGGATTACCTCCGGGCGCTGGCGGGGTCGGTCGTCGCGTCGGGGGACATGGCCCACGCGACCCACCCCAACTACGCGGAGCGTCATGAACCCGCCCACCGGATCCTGGTCGGCGGCGGCCCGGTGCTCAAGGTCAACCAGAACCTCCGCTACGCCACCGACGCCGCCGGAGCGGCAGCGTTCGCGCTCGCCTGTGAGCAGGCCGGCGTGCCGTTGCAGCGATACGTGCACCGGGCCGATCTGCCGTGTGGCTCGACGATCGGTCCGATCACAGCATCGCGCACGGGACTGACCACCGTCGATGTGGGGGCGCCCCAGCTCGCGATGCACTCGGCCCGCGAACTCATGGGAGCCGCCGACGTCGCGAGCTACGCCGATGCTCTCGCTGCGTTCCTGACGCCCGCGATCTGAGCCGGATCTCCGAGACCGGCGGTTCCCGAGACCGCTGCGCACTCCGGTGACAGACTGAGGTGGTCCTGTCCGGCCCGCAATGAACGGGAGTGTTGGCGTGAGCAGCCCGTCCTATCCCGATCACCTGCTGACCCTCGACGAGTGGGTTGCGCTCCCGGACCACGAGAACCATCACGTCGAGGTGTGCGAGGGCGTTCTCGTCGTCGCACCGGCACCGGGCGCCGCACACGATCACGCCGAGATGGTCCTTGCGATGCAACTGGACCGCCAGTTGCCCGACGACCTGTGCGTGCTCGGCGGCGTCGAGGTGCTGGTGTCGGAGAACCCGCTGACGGTGCGGGTGCCCGATGTGATCGTCGTGGACCGGACGCTCGTCGACGCCGACCCCGATCGCGCTCCGATCACCGAGGTGCGGCTCGTGGCGGAGATCACCGTGCCGGGCACCGCCCGCACCGACCGGGTCACCAAGTTCTCCGAATACGCTGAGGCAGGCGTGCCGCAGTACTGGATCATCGATCTCGACGGACCGCCGGTGGTCGCGGTGTTCACCCTCGAAGACGGCTGGTACCGGTACGACGGCGAGCACACCGGCACGACCGTCCTGAAAGCGGTGGGTCATGACGTCACCCTCGAGCTTCCCGGCCTTGCCCCCGCACCGGTGACGCCTGCCGAGCCCTCGCCCCGATAGACTGGCTCCCGGCAGTGCCCGCCCGGCCTGCTGTTTTCGATCCCAGAGTGAAGGGACCCGACGCCCAGTGTCACCGCACGTGGATACCGTCACCCACGCCGCCGAATCTCCTGATGTCGCTCAGCCCTTCCGGGAGCTGGGACTCAAGGACGACGAGTACGCGCGCATCAAGGAAATCCTGGGGCGCCGCCCCACGGACGCCGAACTCGCCATGTACTCGATCATGTGGTCCGAGCACTGCTCGTACAAATCGTCCAAGGTGCACCTGAAGTACTTCGGCGAGACCACCACCGACGAGATGCGTGCCTCGATGCTCGCGGGCATCGGCGAGAACGCCGGCGTCGTCGACATCGGCGACGGCTGGGCCGTCACCTTCAAGGTCGAATCCCACAACCACCCGTCCTACGTCGAGCCCTATCAGGGCGCCGCGACCGGTGTCGGCGGCATCGTCCGCGACATCATGGCGATGGGAGCCCGGCCGATCGCGGTCATGGACCAGCTCCGCTTCGGCGATCCCAGCCACCCCGACACCCGGCGCGTCGTCGACGGTGTCGTGCGCGGTGTCGGCGGATACGGCAATTCGCTGGGTCTGCCCAATGTCGGCGGCGAAACCGTGTTCGACGCCTCGTACCAGGGCAACCCGCTCGTCAACGCGCTCTGCGCGGGCGCGATGCGCGTCGAAGACCTCCACCTGGCGTTCGCGTCCGGAACCGGCAACAAGATCATTCTGTTCGGAGCCCGCACCGGCCTCGACGGCATCGGCGGCGTCTCCGTTCTCGCGTCCGAGACCTTCGACGACAGCGCGGGCGGCCGGCCCAAGAAGCTGCCGAGCGTGCAGGTCGGCGACCCGTTCACCGAGAAGGTGCTCATCGAGTGCTGCCTCGACCTGTACCGGGAGAAGCTCGTCGTCGGCATCCAGGATCTCGGCGGTGCCGGACTGTCCTGCGCGACATCCGAACTCGCCGCGGCCGGTGACGGGGGAATGCACATCTCCCTCGAGCGCGTCCCGATGCGCGCGACCGGCATGACCCCGGCCGAGGTGCTCTCGTCCGAGTCGCAGGAACGCATGTGTGCGGTGGTCGCTCCCGAGAACGTCGACGCCTTCATGGCGGTCTGCAAGAAGTGGGACGTGCTCGCAACCGTGATCGGCGAGGTCACCGACGGAGATCGCCTCGTCATCGACTGGCACGGTGAAACCGTGGTCGACGTGCCCCCGCGCACCGTCGCCCACGAGGGCCCGGTCTACGAGCGTCCCGTGCAGCGCCCCGAAAGCCAGGACGCGCTGGTGGCGAACACCACCGCCGGGCTGAAGCGTCCGGAGACGGCCGCCGAACTCGAGGCCACGCTGCGCAAGATGCTCGCATCACCCGCGCTGTGCAGCCGCAAGTGGATCACCGAGCAGTACGACCGCTACGTGCGTGGCAACACCGTGCTCGCCGAGAACGCCGACGCCGGTGTCATCCGGATCGACGAGGAGACCGGCCGCGGCATCGCGCTGGCCACCGACGCGTCGGGCCGCTACACCCAGCTCGATCCGTACACGGGCGCGCAACTCGCACTCGCCGAGGCATACCGCAACGTCGCCACCACCGGTGCGACCCCGAAGGCCGTGTCGAACTGCCTCAACTTCGGTTCGCCGGAGGACCCCGCCGTGATGTGGCAGTTCCAGCAGGCCGTGCGCGGTCTCGCCGACGGCTGCGCGCAACTCGGAATCCCCGTCACCGGCGGCAACGTCAGCTTCTACAACCAGACGGGCTCGACGCCCATCCTGCCCACGCCGGTCGTGGCTGTGCTCGGCGTGATCGACGACGTGCATCGCCGCATTCCCACCGGGCTCGGTCTCGAACCCGGGGAGACGCTGATCCTGCTGGGGGAGACCCGCGACGAGTTCGACGGGTCCATCTGGGCGCAGGTCGAGCACGACCATCTCGGCGGCGTGCCCCCGAAGGTCGATCTCGAACGGGAGCGGTTGCTGTCGGAGATCCTGCTCGCCGGTTCGCGTGACGGACTGATCTCGGCTGCCCACGACCTGTCCGAGGGCGGTCTCGCGCAGGCCGTCGTCGAGGCGGCGCTCGCAGGAGAGACCGGTTGCCGGATCCTGCTGCCCGAGGGCGCAGACCCGTTCGTCACGCTGTTCTCCGAATCCGCCGGACGGGTGCTCGTCGCAGTGCCTCGCACGGAGGAATCCCGGTTCACCGGGATGTGCACCGCGCGCAACATGCCGTGGGTGCGTATCGGTGTCGTCGACGAGGGCTCCGACTCCATCGAGGTCCAAGATCAGTTCTCGATTCCGATGGACGAACTTCGCGAGGTGTGGGAAGGCACCCTCCCGGCTCTGTTCGGGTAGCCGTGCCGGCGAGCCAGGTCGATCGCCTGGTGGCGATCGCGGCCCGACGGGGCCGAATCGTCGCGGTGGTCAGCGACTTCGGTGACCGCTATCCTCTGCCCGCGCGGGTGTGGGGACGGTTGAGCCTGGACTTCACCGGCATCGCCTTCGCTTCACTGTTCTTCTGCTGGTCGTTGACGCCGTCGCTGCTGCCCCGGGACTGGTTGTTCCAGGGCATCGTCGGCGGCATCAACGCCGCCATCGGCTACGGCGTCGGGTGCGCGGTCGGGTGGGCCGTCCACCGTTTCCTGCTGTCCGGCAGGCGGTGGTGGCCGCCGCCGCTGCCCGTGGTCCGGGCGTTCAAGGTCGCGATACCGGTCGCGGGAGTCGTCGCGGCTCTCGTCGCACTCGTTCTCGCCGCCGACGACCAGCGTCAGCTCGCCGCGCTCATGGGGTCGGAACGGACCACCACCAGCGGATATCTGCGCACCATCCTGCTCAGCCTCGGAGTCTCCGCCGGTCTGATCGGACTCTGGCGCGCCCTGCACGACATCGGCCGCTGGGTAGCCGGGCAACTGATCCGCCGTGCCCGCGTACCGCTCGGGCTGGCCCGGACGCTCGGTGTGCTCGTCGTCGTGCTCGCCACGTTCATGCTCATCGACGGAGTATTGCTGCGCGGCGCATACTTTTTCACCAATCAAGCGTTCAGTCTGCACGACGATACGACCCGTGAGGGAACTCTCCAGCCGGCCGAGCCCACGAAGTCGGGCAGCCCCGATTCGCATGCACCCTGGGAATCGCTCGGGTTCCAGGGCAGAGATTTCGTCTCGCGCGGCCTCGACGCCGGCGAGCTGAGCGCCATCAGCGGCGTCCCCGCGCAGGACCCGATCCGGGTGTACGTCGGGCTCGACTCCGCCGACACCCCCGAAGAGCGTGCGGATCTCGTTGTCGCCGAACTCGAACGAACCGGCGCGTTCGACCGGTCGGTGCTCGCGTTGATTCCGACCACCGGTACCGGGTGGGTCAATCCGACAGCTGCGCAGGCGATGGAACTCGTCCACAACGGCGACCTCGCGATGGTGGCGTGGCAGTACTCGTACCTACCGAGCTGGATCTCGTTCCTCGCCGACCGCGAGAAGGCCGCCGCGGCAGGGGAGATGCTCATCGACCGAGTACGAGAGCGCTGGACGCAGCTGCCGGAGGACACCCGCCCGAAGCTGTACATCTACGGCGAGAGCCTCGGCACCCAGTCCGGGGAGGGAGCGTTCGACAGCATCGGCGAGATCCGCTCGAGTGTCGACGGGGTCCTGTGGGTCGGTCCGCCGAACTCGAACCGATTGTGGCGGCAGATCGTCGAGCGACGAGATCCCGGCACACCGGAGGTGTTGCCGGTGTACGCGGACGGACTCGTCGTGCGATTCGCCGGCGGAAGCGACTCCGTTCCCGAACCCGACGCGGCGTGGCTGGCGCCGCGCGTGCTCTACATCCAGCACACCTCCGATCCGGTGGTGTGGTGGTCTCCCGACCTGATATTCAGCCGACCCGACTGGCTCGCGGAACCACCGGGGCACGACCGTCTGCCGCAGATGCGGTGGTTCCCGTTCGTGACGTTCTGGCAGGTGTCCGCCGATCTGACGAATGCGGCCGGGGTGCCGGACGGGCACGGCCACAATTACGGCACTGCGGTGCTCGACGGCTGGCTGGCGATTGCGCGACCCGACGGATGGACCGCCGACGACACCGAACGGGCGCGCACCGCACTCGAGCAGTTGCGGGGCGTGCAGGGGCCGGAGAAGTGACGCCCGGGTCGTGGCGAGGGGGGGTCGCGTCCGCCGCGACGCTCGCGCTCGGTGCGGCCCTGCCCGCAGTCCGGTCGGGCCCTCGGGGTCGAGGGTTGCTCGCCGCCGCCGCAGGAGTGAGCGCGGTCCTGGCGACTCGTGCGTCCGGAGTGTCTGTATCCGCTCTCGGATTCGATCCCGCCCGCACCCGGGACGGTGTGCGGTGGGGTGGTGGCGCGGCGACGGCGGTCGCGGCGGGGTACGTCGTCGCGGTGACGGTGCCCGGACTGCGCGCGCACTTCGTCGACGAGGGTCGCGCATACCGTCCGGACTTCTACGAGTGGATCGGGCTGCACATACCGGTCGGCACGGTGGTCGCGGAGGAGTTGCTGTTCCGCAGCGCCTTGACGGCCCTGGTCGGTCCTGTCCCACAGGCCCTCGTCTTCGGCCTCTGGCACATCCGCCCGGCCAGGATCGAAGGCGACAGCGTTGCCGGCACGGTGCTCGTCACCGCGCTGTCGGGTCTGGTGTTCGCGTGGTTGCGTGTACGCAGCGGCAGCATCCTGGCTCCTGCGCTCGCGCATCTGGCCGTCAATGTGGGCGGGGCTGTCGCAGTCCGGATCGCTACAGTCCGGGCAGCGAAAGGCACACACGTGCGCCGGGATTAGGCTTCGGGAACATGGCACCACGTAGAACTGTCGATCCCGCCGAGCTGAGAGCCGCACTCGACCGCGTCGAGCCGTGGGTCTCGGGACGCAGCGACGACAGGCCGGCCCGCGCCGATCTGGCGGCCGCGGTGCGGCTCAGCGCACGAACCCTCGAACAGATCGCACCCGGCTCCAGCGTCGAGGTGCGGGTGCCGCCGTTCGTCGCGGTGCAATGCGTCGAAGGCCCCCGGCACACGCGAGGGACGCCTCCCAACGTCGTCGAGACCGACGCACTCACCTGGTTACGTCTGGCGGTGGGCCGGCTCACGTTCGACGAGGCGGTCGCCGTAGGGTCGATCGACGCCTCGGGAAGCCGGGCCGGCGAGATCGCGCACTGGCTTCCGCTGCTCCGCTTGTGATGCCCGAATTGCGCGGTCCGCACCGCCCAAGCGGGGACGACGGTCGGAGTCCCGGCCCGTGGCCCGTAGAATGAAACCGCCCCGCCCTTGTCCAGCCTCAGGGAGCACCTCCGTGACCAGTGCCGATCTGTCGGTTCACACACGTAATCTTCTCGCCTCCGACGAACCCGAGAACGAACCGCGCGAGGAGTGCGGCGTCTTCGGAGTGTGGGCTCCTGGCGAAGACGTGGCCAAGCTCACTTATTACGGCCTCTATGCTCTACAACACCGTGGCCAGGAGGCAGCGGGCATCGCCGTCGCCGACGGCTCGCAGGTCCTCGTGTTCAAGGACCTCGGTCTTGTCAGCCAGGTCTTCGACGAGCAGACGCTCGCCGCGATGCCCGGCCACATCGCGATCGGCCACTGCCGCTACTCGACCACGGGTTCGACGACGTGGGAGAACGCGCAGCCCATCTTCCGGACCACCGCGTCCGGTTCCGGGGTCGCCCTCGGTCACAACGGCAACCTCGTGAACACCGCGGCTCTGGCCGAACGCGGCCGCCGGCTCGGCGTGCTCGACCCGAAGCGTCCCGGCGCAGCGAACTCGGACTCCGACACCGTCGGGGCACTGCTGGCGCACGGTGCACGGGACAGCACCATCGAAGAAGCGGCCATGCAGCTGCTGCCGACCCTCCAGGGCGCCTTCTGCCTGACCTTCATGGATGAACACACCCTCTACGCGGCGCGCGATCCGTGGGGCATCCGGCCGCTGTGCCTGGGTCGCCTCGATCGTGGCTGGGTGGTCGCGAGCGAGACAGCGGCCCTCGACATCGTGGGCGCATCGTTCGTCCGCGACATCGAGCCCGGTGAGCTTCTCGCGATCGATGCGAACGGCGTGCGCTCGTCGCGGTTCGCCGCTCCCGAGCCCAAGGGCTGCGTGTTCGAATACGTGTACCTCGCCCGCCCGGACTCCACCATCGCCGGCCGGTCCGTCCACGCGACGCGCGTCGAGATCGGCCGTCGGCTGGCCAAGGAGCACCCGGTCGACGGTGACCTCGTCATCCCGGTTCCCGAATCGGGTACGCCCGCCGCAGTCGGGTACGCGCAGGGATCGGGCCTGCCGTACGGCCAGGGCCTGATGAAGAACGCCTACGTGGGCCGCACCTTCATCCAGCCGAGCCAGACGATCCGCCAGCTCGGGATCCGGCTCAAGCTCAACCCGCTGCGTGAGGTCATCCGCGGCAAGCGGCTCGTCGTCGTCGACGATTCGATCGTGCGGGGCAACACCCAGCGCGCCCTCATCCGCATGCTTCGCGAGGCGGGAGCCCTCGAGATTCACGTCCGGATCGCGTCGCCGCCGGTGAAGTGGCCGTGCTTCTACGGGATCGACTTCGCGTCGCCGGCCGAACTCATCGCGAACGGTGCCGGTACCCGCGATCGCGACAACGACGACGAGCACGATTACGACCTGATGGTCGAGATGGTGCGACGCTCGATCGGAGCCGACTCGCTCGGCTACATCTCGATCGACGGGATGATCGGCGCTACCGAGCAGCCCGCAACCCGGTTGTGCGCTGCGTGTTTCGACGGCCATTACCCCATCCCGCTTCCCAACGGGCATGCGGTCGTCAAGGACTCGCTCGACGGCGTCGTCGACACGGATTCCCCGACCCCGACGGTCCTCGAGAACGCCAACGCAGACGTTCTGAGTCGGCCGTAGAACCTGGTCGGGTACCGTAAGTCCCGCGGTCGGCACTGTTCGGCGTGCGTCCTGCATGCCCCGTGACGGATACCGGCCACCCTTTATCAGTAGATCGAACACAACTCGAGGCTGGAGCCGACAACTCATGACCGAGGAGACAACCCCCGGAGCTTCCTACGCCGCAGCGGGCGTGGACATCGAGGCCGGTGACCGTGCCATCGAACTGTTCGCGCCGCACGCGAAGAAGGCCACCCGCCCGGAGGTGCTCGGCGGTCTGGGTGGGTTCGCGGGCCTCTTCGCGCTCAAGCGCGACTACAAGGAACCGCTGCTCGCGGCGTCCACCGACGGCGTGGGGACCAAGCTCGCGGTCGCGCAGGCGATGGACAAGCACGACACCGTCGGCCTCGACCTCGTCGCGATGGTCGTCGACGACCTCGTGGTGTGCGGCGCCGAACCGTTGTTCCTGCAGGACTACATCGCCGTGGGCCGCGTCGTTCCCGAGCGGGTCGCCGAGATCGTCGCCGGCATCGCCGAGGGTTGCGTCCAGGCGGGTTGCGCACTGCTCGGTGGCGAGACGGCGGAACACCCCGGCGTGATGGCCGACGGCGACTACGACATCTCCGCGACCGGCGTGGGCGTCGTGGAGGCCGACAAACTGCTCGGCCCCGAGCGGGTCCGTCCCGGCGACGTCGTGATCGCCATGGGCGCGTCGGGCCTGCACTCGAACGGATACTCGCTCGCTCGCAAGGTGCTGCTCGAGATCGGCAAGATGAGCCTGACCGCGCACGTCGACGAGTTCGGCCGCACCCTCGGTGAGGAACTGCTAGAGCCGACCCGCATCTACGCCAAGGACTGCCTCGCGCTCGCTGCCGAGACCGAGGTGCGTACCTTCTGCCACGTCACCGGTGGCGGTCTCGCCGCGAACCTCGCGCGCGTGATGCCGAAGGGTCTTGTCGCAGAACTCGATCGCACCACGTGGAGCCCGGCGCCGGTGTTCGGTCTCATCGCCCAGCGCGGCCGTGTCGAGCGCGCCGAGATGGAGAAGACGTTCAACATGGGCGTCGGCATGGTGGCGATCGTGGCTCCGGAGGACGTCGATCGCGCCCTCGCGGTGCTCACCGCCCGCCACATCGATTGCTGGACCCTCGGTACGGTCCGCCGGGCGCAGGACGGTTCCGACGATCGGGCGATCCTGGCGGGCGACCACCCGCGCTTCTGAGCCTTCACCACACAGGTCCGGTCCCTCACCCGATGGGTGGGGGGCCGGACCTGTGTCGTGTGAAAGCTGGTGGCCGACTGTGTGTTCCCGCCTGCCGAACGAAGAGCGGTGCAGGAGGGTAGCTACGCCGAAAGGTGGACCGTCGCGGCGTTACCACCGCTGGGCCCACTCGGTAAAAAGCCGACTACACCACTGACGGAGGGGGTGCCGAATTCTCGGCTGCCCCCTCCGTCAGAGAGAAAGGTGAGTCAACGACGAAAATCGTCGTCGTAATCGTCGTCCCAACCGGAACGCTGGTCTGCGAAGACCTCGTCACGCTGCGAGTTGGTTACACCGCCAGACAACTCTCGTTGGAGGTTCTCGAAGTCGGTGGACGGCGAGCTGTACTTGAGTTGCCGTGCAACCTTGGTCTGCTTTGCCTTAGCCCGGCCGCGGCCCATGACTAACCCCCTCGCGCTTTGACGGGGCGGCCTGGGGAAATTTGGCGGCCCCGGTGAGTTGAGTATTTTCCTGTGGCCCACTTTAGCGTGGAAAAGTCGGTTCCGCTCCCACGCACCTGTCCGGGCCGGTGTCCTTTACGTCTCAAACGGACCCGACCAGCGGCAATGAAGATCTCGCGTCGTGGAATGTGCCCTTCAGAACACCCCCGGGACGGCCCGAACGGTGCCGACGCGTACCCCGCCGCCCGAAACCGGCTGGGAGGCGAGCGTCGCGAGGACCTCCGCGTCACCGACGCCGAGCCGGTGGAGCAGGGCCGAGGAAAGCGGTAGCCGGGCGCGTTCGTGGCCGTCGTCGATCTTGAAGGCGAAGGAGGTTCCGTCCGGGAGCGCCCCGGCGTGGACCCCGTCCGCGCCGGCTTTGCACAGCAGACCCGGGACGGCACGCATCAGACTCAGATCGTCCTTGCCGGTGCCCGAGATGAGGAAGGGGTGTTCGCGGATCGCGTCGGCGACCGCGCGTTCGGGTGTGCCGGACTCGGCGGTGGCAAGACGCGCGTACGCACGCGCCAGATTGATCAGCGGTACCGGCACGATCGGCAGGCCGCAACCGTCGATGCCGAGATCCGCGTCCTCGATGTCTCCGGTGAGATCCGCGATGGTCGCGACGACGCTCTCCTGCAGCGGATGGTGCGGGTCGAGATAGGTACCGGTGTCCCAGCCCCGGGCAGCGCACACGGCCAGCATCGCGGCGTGCTTGCCGGAGCAGTTCATGTACGCGGCGCGGGGTGCCCGACCCGCCGCGAGCACCTCGGCCCGGGCCAGTTCGTTGCCCGGCAGATCCTCGGGGCACTGCAGATCCTGCTCGCCGAAGCCGTGGGCGGTGAGAAGTTTCTCGACCAGATCGACATGCTCGGTTTCGCCCTCGTGTGACGCTGTGGCGATCGCGAGTTCGGCAGAACTGCGCGGCACGAAACCCGACCGCAGCATCGCGACGGCCTGGAGGGGCTTGTTCGACGAACGGGGGTAGATCGGGGTGTGCACCTCGCCGAGGGAGACCACCACCTCACCCTGCGGGTCGAGCACGATCAGCGATCCGCGGTGGACGCACTCGCGGAAGCCCGACCGCACCACCTCGACCAGTTCGACGCTCACTGCTGTTCCGCCTTCCGGCCGGCGATCCGCCGGCGTGCCTTCTCCGCCACTGTCGGCGCGAGATCGTCTTGCTGGTCGAGCATCACGGCGAGCCGTTCCGGGTCGCGGCCGGTGAACAGGTCCCGCACGGTGACGCCGTGACCGGGGACGTCCTCGACGGTGATCGTGTCGCCCGCCCGGACGGATCCTTCCGTGACCACCTTCAGGTACGCACCGGTGTCCGCACGCGCGGTGAAGCGCGCGCCCCAGCGCGGTTCCTCCGACCAGTTCCCGAACGTTCGGCACGGCGTGCGCGGTCCGGTGATCTCGAGCAGCAGGCCGCCGTCTCCGACCCGCCAGCGTTCCCCGATGACGGCGTCGGTCGGCGACATGCCGCTCACCCGGAGATTTTCGCCGAACCACCCGACGGGAAGGTCGCGGCCGAGTTCGGTCGCCCAGCGGCGAGCCTCGTCGTCCCCGTACGCGTAGACCGCTTTGTAGCGGCCGCCGTGGTTGGCGGTGTCGCACTGGCGATCGCCGGCGAGACCGGACTCGCCGACGTGGACCTCACCGTCGACGGGTCGTTTGTCGATGGCGGTCACCGGGACGCGCCGCAGTCCGGTGTCGCGGAGCGCGTGCACGACGCACACCGCCTCGACCCGGCCGGCGGTCACCGGCCGCGCAACCGCTCGACGGCCTGCCTTCCGGCCTGCACGGTGTCGTCCTGCGGTATCGAGTCCGGATCGATCGACGCGGCACACGGACCGGCGACGAGCGGCGTGTCCGGGGTGATGGTGCGTTTGACGAGCGCCAGCGCGACGGGACCGAGTTCGAAATGGTCCACGATGGTGCCGATCCGCCCGACCGTCCTGCCGCCGGCCGTGACGGCGTCGCCGGTCTCGGGCCGTCCGTCCGCGGAGCCGTCGAGGTGCAGGAGGACCAGGTGCCGTGGCGGCTTGCCGAGGTTGTGGACGCGCGCCACGGTCTCTTGACCCCGGTAACAACCCTTGTCGAGGTGCACGGCCCCGTGCTCGCCGGGCCCACCGATCCACCGCACCTCGTGCGGGATGGTGCGGTCGTCGGTGTCGATGCCGATGCGGGGCCGCAGGGCGACCACGCGCAGCGCGTCGTAAGCCCACGTACCCGCGGGGCGTGCGCCGGCGGACACGAGGGCGGTGAACGTCTCGACGAGCCGGTCACGGGGAATCAACAGGTCGTAGGAATCGTCGGTGGGCCAGGGCATCCGTCTGACGAACCCGCCGCCCGGGAGTGCGACTGCCGCGTAGGGCTCCGCCGGCAGGGCCTCGAGACCGAGGACGCCGAGGATGCCCGGGCTGCCCGCCTCGGGCCCCAGGAGGGACAGGACGGCCATGTCGTTGCCGTCCCGCGGTTCGGCCTTCGACCAGAACACCATCTTGGTCAGGAATCCGAGAAGGTCCGGTCCGCGGCTCGGTTCGGTGTCGATCCACGTGACACCGTCGAGGTCGGTCTGCACGAAGTGGTGTTCGACCCGGCCGTTCACGTCGAGGCTGAGGTTCTCGGCGGACGTACCCGGGGGCAGCGCGGCGACGTGCTGGCTCGTGATGGTGTGCAACCACGACAGGCGTTCGTCGCCGGAGATGGCGATGACGTACCGCGTGGAGCGGTCGACGATCGCCGCGCCGGTGGTCGCGGCGCGTTGTTCGCCGAGGGGGTCACCGTAATGCCAGGCCAAGCCCTCGTCGGGGGTGCCAGGGGGTGACGCGACTGCGTCGGGAACGGTGAGGAGACGGCTCTCGGACACGATCGGAATCTCGGTCACGACAACAGTCTATGGGGAAGTGGCCGCGTGTTCGCCACTCGCTAGGCTGGAAGCATGGCTGATCGGGTGCTGATGACGCTGGACGGCGAGGTGCGGGACCTCGACGCTCCTCTGGTGCACGCCGATGACATCGGAGTGCTGCGCGGCGACGGGGTGTTCGAGACGCTGCTCGTCCGTGGTGGGCGGGCCTGCGCGATGGAACTGCACCTTGCCCGGCTCGCGTCGTCCGCGGAGGCACTCGCTCTCCCCGAACCCGATCGGGCCGAGTGGCGTGCAGCCGTGGACCTCGCGGTGGAGAAGTGGGGCGGGGACCGGGAG